>NZ_JBKGHJ010000009.1:0-45725 GCF_046520365.1 Corallococcus sp. 4LFB | reverse complement strand
CGCGCGCCACGCCAGCGCTCCCCGGCGTCCGCGCATCGGGGGCCATCCTCTCGACGACGCGCAGCGCGCTAGGGAGCCCGGAGGCGCTCCGGCAGGCCCGGCAGGGCATGCACGTGGAGGCGCAGCGGCTGGGGACGGTGCGCCAGGAGGCGCTCTCGGAGGGAGGGACGCAGGCCTCCCACCGCGCGTCGGAGCTGCTGGCCCGGGAGGTGGAGCGCTCGTTCCGCGCCGAGCCGCGCCCGGCGCCGCCTCCCGTCCCCTCGCCCATGCGTGACGACCGGTCCTCGGAGGGCCTGGCGCGCGCCTCCACCGTCGAAGGCCCCCGCGCGGCGAGCGGATCCGCGGAGGGCGCAGGGCTGGCCAGTCCCCCCGCCGCGCAGGTCGAGTCCACCCTGGCGCTCATCGAGAAGATCGAGGTCTTCGTGAAGTCACAGCGGCCGGCGCTGGGCCTGAGCCTGCGCGGGCCGCTGGAGGCCACCGTGGAGGTGGAGCGCACGGGGCCGCGCGAGGTGGCGCTGCGCATCCAGGGGCGGCGCGGGCCCGTCCCCACCGAGGACGTGGCGCGGCTGCGCGACGCGCTGGAGGCCCGGGGGCTGCGGCTCAGCGTCCTCCAGGCGGGGTGAACGTCCGGCGATGCCCCCTGCCTGCCAGCCGCCACGAACGACGAAGGCCCTCACGCCAGGGGGCGCGAGGGCCTTCACCACGACGGGCACGCTCGGACGCGGCCCGAGACTACTTCCCGGGCGCGGTGTTCAGCTCCGCGCGCTTGCCCTTCTTGTCCTTGTACTCCTCGGCCTCGGGCAGCGCGGCCTTCTTCTCCGCGATGTTGGGCCACTTGGCCGAGAAGTCCGTGTTGAGCTTCTTGTACTCCGACCACTCCGAGGGCAGCTCGGTCTCGGGGAAGATCGCCTTGGTCGGGCAGACGGGCTCGCAAGCGCCGCAGTCGATGCACTCGTCCGGGTGGATCACGAGGAAGTTCGCACCCTCGTAGAAGCAGTTGACCGGGCACACCTCGACACAGTCGGTGTACTTGCACTTGATGCAAGGCTCGGCGACGACATAGGCCATGTTGATCTCTCCTCTGTGCGGTATTCCGCGCGTCCGTGGCCGCGCACAGTAGATGGTTGCGGCCGGGCTTGGCACCCTGAATTTAGGGCCTCCCCCAGCCTCGTTCCCAGGTCAGCCCAGCAAGCCCTGCGCCCGGAGCAGCTCCGCGACGAGGATGGCACCCCTGGCGGCCCCCATCTTCGTGTTGTGGGAGACGAGGACGTACTTGAAGCCGTTCTCCAGCACACCGTCCTCGCGGATGCGGCCCACCGTGGTGGCCATGCCGCCGTGGGTGTCCCGGTCCATGCGGGGCTGGGGGCGGAAGGGGTCCTCCAGCACTTCGATCCACCGGGGCGGAGCGGACGGCAGGTCCTTCGCCACCTGGGCGCCCTGCCATTCACGCATCGCCTGAGAGACTTCCGCCACGCTGGCCTTCTTCCCGAGCGACACGAAGACGGACTCGGTGTGGCCCTCCAGGACGGCGACCCGGGTGCAGGTGCAGGAGACGCGCACGTCGTGCGGGGTGAGCGCCGCGCCCGCGGGGTCGAGCGCCCCGAGGATCTTCTTCGTCTCCACCTCGACCTTGTGCTCCTCCTTGGGGATGTAGGGCACGACGTTGTCGAGGATGTCCAGGCCGATGACGCCGGGGGAGCGCCCCGCGCCGGACATGGCCTGGAGGCTGGTCATCAGCACGGCCTTCACGCCGAAGCGCTCGGCCAGGGGGGCCAGCGTCACGGCCAGACCGGTGGTGGTGCAGTTGGGGATGGGGACGATGAAGCCCTTCCACCCGCGCTGCCGGCGCTGCTCCTTGATGAGCGGGGCGTGGGCGGCGTTGACGGGGGGGATGAGCAGGGGCACGTCCGCGTCGTAGCGGAAGGCGCTCGCGGCGGAGAACACCGGGATGTCCCGGGCCAGGCGCGGCTCCAGCTCCCGCGCGACGTCCGCCTCCACGGCGGAGAAGGCGAGGTCGTAGTCCTTCGCCTGGACGGCGTCGCCGCTGACCACGGTCATGCGGGCGATGGCCTCCGGCAGCGGCTCCGGGACGAACCAGGCCAGCATGCCGTTGGAGGCGCGCAGGGCGTCCGCGTACGTTTTTCCCGCGGAGCGGGGCGAGGCGGCGAGCCCGGTGAGCTCGATGAACGGGTGGTCCTTCAGGGCAGCGATGAACTGCTGACCCGCGAGTCCGGTGGCGCCAATGAGCACGGCGCGAAGCTTGGCCATCGTGGGGAGTCTCCGGTGGGGGCGGCAGGGCGCTCCTTACACCCTTTCACGACGCGCTGCATCCGCCGCTCAACGGTGGGCGTGGGAGGAGGCGCGCGCGTGGCGTTCCGTGGGGTAGCCCCCCGTCACCCAGGCGTGGAGCCCGCCCGCGAGGCAGACGGCGTTGCGCCCCCGCAGGCGCAACACGCGGCACACGCGGCGGATGTCCGCGCAGTCCTGGGTGGTGCCGCACAGGACGATGAGCTCGTCGTCCGGCAGCATCGCCAGGTCCCGGGCAATCTCCGGGGCCGTCATGCGCAGCGCGCCGGGGATGTGGATCTCGAACCGCTCCCAGTCCATCGCGTCGCGGCAATCCAGGACGAGCACATCCTCGTCCCCCAGACGCATGAACAACTCATCGCAAATGATGGTGGGCTCCACCGGGACCTCCCCGAGGCGACAGGCTCCATCGAACATGAACCGGAGCGCCTTTTCCCCTCTTCCCGCCCGCCTGCCCGCCTGCTCCCGGGAGGTCCCCGGGGCTCAGAGCCCCAGCTGCTTGGCGATGATCTCGTTCATCACCTCGCTGGTGCCGCCGCCGATGGGGCCCAGCCGCGCGTCGCGCCAATGACGCTGGATGTCGTACTCCATCATGTAGCCCGCGCCGCCGTGGAGCTGGAGGCACTCGTCGGCCACGCGGCAGCACGTCTCCGTCGCGACCTTCTTGGCCATGGAGGTCTGCGCGACGGCGTACTCACCGGCCACGTGCAGGCGCAGCGCGTGGTAGGTGAGCTGCCGCGCGCATTCACGGGCCGTGTAGAGGTCCGCCAGCTTGTGGCGCACCACCTGGAAGCCGGCCAGCGTCTGCCCGAAGGCGCGGCGCTGCTTCACGTGCTCGAGCGCCGTCTCCAGCATGTCGTCCATGGCGCCCACCGCGCCCAGCGCGAGCGACAGGCGCTCCCACTGGAAGTTGCCCATGATCTGCGAGAAGCCCTGGTTCTCCACGCCCAGCAGGTTCTCCGCCGGCACGCGGCAGTCCTCGAAGAAGAGCTCCGCGGTGTCGGACGCGCGCCAGCCCACCTTCTGGAGCTTGCGCCCCACGCTGAAGCCGGGCGTGCCCCGCTCCACCACCAGCATGGACAGGCCCTTGTGGCCGCGCGACGGGTCGGTCTTCACCGCCAGCACCACGAAGTCCGCCCGCACCCCGTTGGTGATGTACGTCTTGGAGCCGTTGACGACGTAGTGGTCGCCGTCGCGGCGGGCGGTGGTGCGCAGCCCCGCCACGTCCGAGCCGGCGTCCGGTTCGGTGATGCCCAGGGCGCCCACCTTCTCCCCCCGGATGGCGGGGGCCAGCCAGCGCTGCTTCTGGGCCTCCGTGCCGAACAGGTGCACGGGGCCGGTGGCGATGGTGAACTGCCCGCCCAGCCCCGCGGCCACGCCGCCGGAGCCGCAGCGGCCCAGCTCCTCCAGGAGCACCGCCTCGTACAGCTCTCCGGCGGCCGTGCCTCCGTAGGCCTCCGGGTACTTCAGGCCCAGGAAGCCCAGCTCGCCAAAGCGGGTGAACAGCTCCCGGGGGAACTCCTCGCGGGCCTCCCACTCGGCGGCGAACGGGCGCAGCTCCTTGTCCACCACCGCCCGGACGGTACGGCGGAAGGCGTCGTGCTCTTCCTGGAAGACCCCATGGCCCTGCAGCATCGTGTGCTCCCTCGCTCGGTGGTGTCCGACATCCCGGGCCGCATGGTACCGGGACGAGAAGCGGGGCTGGATGGTGTTGCTTCCTTGACCGGCTCCTACGGGGCTGCGTATAACCCCGGCCCCAATCGCTTCCGGCGCCATAGCCAAGTGGTAAGGCAAAGGTCTGCAAAACCTTCATTCCCCGGTTCGAATCCGGGTGGCGCCTCACAGAAAAAAGGCCCGATGCGGAGTTCCGCATCGGGCCTTCTGTTTTTCCGGGGGTGCCTTAACGGGTGGGGCCTAGCAGCCCAGCTCCACCGCGCCGATGTCCGGGCCGGCGCCGCAGAAGGGCTGGCCCTGGTCCTGGCCCTTGTCCTGGGCGGCGGCCGGCGGGGCGAAGGCCTCCGACACCGCCACGTCCCCGCCGTTGGAGGTGGTGTCCCCCGTGGCGGCCTTGAAGGCGTCCAGGGCCTGGAGCTGGCCGTTGTTCATGAACTGCGTGCCGGCCGGGTAGAGGTTGGAGCCCATCTTGAGGCCGGGGGCCTGGCCGCCCACGTCCACGCTGATGGGGGCGTCCACGAGGTTGTTCTCCACGCGCAGCGACTCCGTGGGGCCGCCCGTGCCGTGGCCCAGGATGATGCCGGCCTTGGCGCGGGTGACGGTGTTGTTCACCACCACGGTGCCCTTGGAGTTCTCCAGGCGGATGCCGGTGCCTTCGCCGCCGCCCGCATCGGTGATGTCGTGCACGCGGTTGCGGCGCACGACGACGGCCTGGGGCACCGGGCCCTCGTGGTTGCCGCCCACGGAGACGCCCTTGGCGGCGTCATAGATTTCGTTGTCCTCCACCAGCACGTTGTTGGCGGAGTAGTGGACGACGAGCGCCTCGCCCTTCGCCGTGTCGTTCGCCTGGAACTTGTGCATCCGGTTGTTGCGGATGGTGACGTCGTGGCAGGTCTTGATGTCCACGGCGTTCTCCCGGTTGCTGAACAGGTGGTTGTTCTCCACCAGCAGGCCCGTGGCGGGCGGCAGGGAGCTGAAGCCCTCGGGCCCCAGGCACTGCACGGAGTCACCGGAGACGTCGTGGATGTCGTTGTTGCGCACCGTCACGTCGTAGGACGCGGGCTGCATCACGATGCCGTGCGAGTCCTTGTTGCCGGTGTTGCGCACGAAGTCGTGGATGTTGTTGTTCTCGATGGTGGGGCCGCGGGCGTTGTTGAACATGGTGATGCCCGCGCCGCCGGTGCCGCCGTGCAGCTCCGAGTTGGCCAGCACCGTGCCCTGCACGTCGCCCTCGAAGGTGACGCCGAAGATGGGCTGCGCCTGCACGTCGATGTCGAACCCGTCGATGACCCAGTTCGCGCGGCGCACCTGCACCGCGGCGCCCGAGCCGCTGCCCGGCGTGAGCTTCGGGCGGCCCTCGCCCTGGAGGGTGATCTTCTTTTCGGGCGTGCCGGCCTTGGCGTTCTCCCCCAGCACCACGCGCTCGGCGTAGGTGCCCGCGAGCACGCGGATGCGGTCACCCGGGCCGGCCTTGCCCACCGCCATGGCGATGGTGCGCAGCGGCGCGGCCTCCGTGCCCTGCGCGCCGTCGTCTCCCGTCGGCGACACGACCCACTCGTTGACGGGCGGGGTGGCGGGGGCTTCCGTCATGGCCTTGGCGCTGACGGCGGGCTGGGGACCGGGCTCCGCGATGGGCGCGTGGTCCGCGTGCGCCGGCATCTGCGCGGCGGGCGTGTTCTCCACCGGCTGCACGCCGATGGGCGGCGCCTGGCCCGGGGTGGCGGGCGTCTTTTCGACCTTGGGGGTCGCTCCCGTGTTCGCCGCGGGGGCTGGGCGCCGCCGCCGCTCGAGGAACCGCCGGTCCCCCCGCCAGGGCCACCGCCGCCCCCACAAGCGGTCAGCCCAAGCGCCAGGGTGCAGGCAGCCAGGGAGGCCACCAGGGCGTTTCGCGTCTTCAATCCGTTGCCTCCAAGAATTCGCATGAGCAGAGGCAACGCACGGCGTCGGGCGTTCTATTCACTGCCGGTCATCCGCGCCAGGACGCCCCGCCCTGGGAGGGAGAACCGTGACGCTCGGCCCCGCGGCGGCTACGGTGCCGCCGCCGTGTCCAAAGCCGTCCTGCTCCTGACCGCCCTGCTGCTCGTCTCCTGCGCCACGCCGGCGCCCTCCCCTGCCCCTGGCACCCGCGGGCTGGGCGAGCCGGAGGTCTCCGTTCCGGCCAGCACCGCCGCGGACGCGGGCGTGAAGCCCCCCGCGCCCAGCAGTGGCCTGGAGGATCCGCTCACGGCGGGCCTGCCCGGGCCGCAGGACCTGAAGCGCCTGGACTTCCGCAACGGCGAGCCGCGCCTCCCCATCAAGCTCATGGAGGGGCGCGACGGGGTGACGTTCTCGCCGCGCGGCCGGATGCGCCTTCGCTTCGGGGGCCCGGGCGACAAGGTGCTGGACGCGCCCGCGGGCTCGCGCTGGACAGTGCGGGTGACGCAGGGCGAGCCCGCGCAGTGGAGCGCGCGGGTGCAGCTGGGCGAGTTCCGCTTCGCGGACAAGGCGGGGCTCGCGGAGGCGCAGGAGACGTGGCGCGCGCGGGGGCTCGCGGTGCGCACGCACACGCTGGGCTCCGTGTACGGCATCGCGGGGAAGGTCATCGACAACCGGCGCTACCTCCTGCTGGGGGACGAGGCGCTGACGCCCGCCGCCGCCGCGCGGCAGCAGGCGGAGCTGCTGCGCCGCTACGGCCTGCGCACCACGCTCTTCGAGGAGGTCCGCAAGCCGGCCAGCGCCATCCTGGAGCTGAAGGACGAGAACGACGCCGTGGTGGGCCTGGCGCAGGACCGGCTGGACGCGGAGACGCCGGACGGCAGCGGCTTCGACGTGCGGCAGGTGGAGTACGGCGTGGGCTACGACTTCCACGCCTTCGAGGACCGTAGCTTCCGGGGCGCGCTCCAGTTCGCGGTGGACCGGAGCGGCAAGCTCGCGGTGGTGAACGTGGTGGGCCTGGAGGACCTGCTCAAGGGGCTGGTGCCGTCTGAAATCTTCGCGCGCGCGCACCCGGAGGCGCTCAAGGCGCAGGCCGTCACAGCCCGGGGCGAGGTGCTGGCGAAGGTGGGCATCAAGCACCTGGCGGATCCGTACCTGCTGTGCTCGGAGCAGCACTGCGCGGTGTACCGGGGCCGCACCGGAGAGGCGGCCAGCACCACCGCCGCGGTGGAGGCCACCCGGGGCCAGGCCCTCTTCAGCCAGGACGGGCGGCTGGTGGACTCCGTCTACAGCGCCGTGTGCGGCGGCCACACCGAGGACAACGACGTGGTGTGGGCGGCCCGCCGGACCCCAGCCTGCGCGGCCGGCCGGACCTGCTGGCGCCCGCGCCGGACGTGCCCGGGCCTTCGAACCTCAGGGCGTGGCTGGCGACGTCGGACGTGCCCGCCGCGTGCAAGCTGTCCAGCTTCGCGCAGCCGACGAAGTTCCGGTGGGAGAAGCGCTTCACGCAAGGACAGGTGGACGCGCTCACGCAGAAGCTGGGCGTGGGGGCGGTCCAGGGGCTCGCCCTGTCCGAGCGCGGGGTGTCCGGGCGCGCCCGGCTGCTCACCGTGTCCGGCACGCAGGGGGCCACGCAGGTGCGCGGGGAGCTGAACATCCGGCGGCTCTTCGGGATGCTCAACAGCAGCATGGCCACGGTGGAAGCCGAGCGGGACGCCGAGGGCCGGCTCACCGGATGGCTGTTCCGGGGCGGCGGCTGGGGCCACGGCGTGGGCATGTGTCAGACAGGCGCCATCGGCCGGGCGGAGGCGGGCCAGCGCTATCCGGAGATCCTTCGCTTCTACTTCAACGGGGCGGAGGTGGCCCCCATCTACTGAAGCCCAGGGAACAATTCGCGCGCACCGGCTGCCTGGCTCGTGAATCTCTTGGAGGTCCCGCGTGTTACGGGCCGCACGTTCGGGACTGAAGAAGCGGTCCGGAGGTTTATCATCAGGCCGTGGGCACGGGTTCCTCGACAGACTGGCGTCAGCGGCGCGCGCGGAAGCAGCGCGCCCCCCTGCGCTATCTGGTGGCGGGCATCCTGGCGCTCCTGGCCCAGGCGGCCTTCGTGGGCTTCGTGCTCCTGGTGTCCGCCATCCAGGGCAGCCTCCCGCAGGAGAAGCGCCCCGCGCGGCCCACGTCCGTGGCGGTGAGGCCGCTCACGTCGGAGCAGTGGGCGAAGAACCGGGGGACGGTGGCGCAGCAGCAGACGAAGCCCCGCCCCACGGAGAAGCGCGAGCCGAAGGAAGAGAAGAAGCCGGACGAGACGAAGCCCCAGGGCCAGGTGGTGGACGTGGCGCCGGGGAATGATCAGCAGTCCCCGGACGCGAAGTACCTGGCCGAGCACAACAACACGGTGGAGAAGGAGACGCGCGCGCGCGACCAGACGGCCTTCTACCGCAACGCCATGCCCCAGCGGACCGCGCCCCAGAAGCAGGAGGGCGCGCAGCAGGAGCAGGTGCAGCCGCCGCGCGTGTCGGGCAACAACGGCCAGGGCGCGGACGACCGGCCCCAGTCCCAGGGCGGCAAGAAGCCCGTCTTCGAGATGCCGGAGACGCGGCGCAAGCAGGAGATCGCCATGAAGACGGATCCGCGCGAGCGCGGCCCGGGCATGGCGGTGAACAACCAGTCGGAGAGCGACGCCACGCAGGGCAACGCGAAGCGCCTGCGCATCCAGCCCGGCGAGGGCGAGGACAGCGAGCAGGAGGGCTCCACCGGCCGCACCGGCTCCCCGGGGCTGGCCACGCTGATGCCGTCGCAGGCGGCGATGGACAAGGTGGTGGGCGCGGCGCCCAACGACATGCTCCAGGACCAGGAGGAGGGCGACGGCACCTTCCTCAACACGCGCGAGTGGAAGTACGCCAGCTTCTTCAACCGCGTGAAGCAGAGCGTGGGCATGCACTGGAACCCCAACGAGCAGCTGCGCATGCGCGACCCGACGGGGAACATCTACTCCGGGCGAGACCGCCAGACGCTGCTCACCATCACCCTGGACGAGCGCGGCGCGGTGAAGGACATCCAGGTGGAGAAGAGCAGCGGCCTGGACTTCCTGGACATGGAGGCCGTGGCCTCCTTCAAGCGCGCGCAGCCCTTCCCCAACCCGCCCTCCGGCCTCTTGAGCCAGGACGCGACGGTGCGCTTCCAGTTCGGCTTCTTCCTGGAGATGGGCGGAGGCCCCCGGATGCGGCTGTTCCGACAGTAGGCGCCACGGAGCCCTCGCGATGGGCGGCATGAGGCACTACCCTGCCCCACCGTGGAAGCCCCCCTCGTCGACCGCAGCGCCGCGCTCCAGGAGCGCAACCGGAAGGTCCGCTTCGTCCTGCTGGCCATCCTCGTGGCCAACTGGGTGGTGGCCGCCGCCAAGCTCGTCTTCGGCCTCATGGCCCAGTCCGCGTCGGTGACGGCGGACGGGCTGCACTCGTTCATCGACGGCGGCTCCAACGTGCTGGGGCTCGTCGCCATGGGCGTCGCGTCGCGGCCGGCGGACGCGGACCACCCCTACGGCCACGGCAAGTTCGAGGCGCTCGCGTCGCTGGGCATCGGCGCGATGATTGGCGTGGGCATGCTGGAGCTGGGGCGCATGGCGTTCGACTCGCTCCTGCATGACAAGTACCCCACGGTGTCCGTGACGATGGCGGGGGTGATGGTCCTCACGCTCGTCATCAACCTGGCCGTCACCCGCGTGGAGCGGCACTACGGGCAGAAGTACAAGAGCTCGCTGCTGCTCGCGGACGCGCAGCACACGCTGTCGGACGTGTTCGTGACCATCGCGGTGCTCATCTCCATTGGCCTGGTGGCGCTGGGCTTCCCTCGCGCGGACGGGCTGGTGGCGCTGGCCGTGATGCTCTTCGTCGCGTGGGTGGCCTACGGCATCGTCCGGCAGGCGGTGGGCATCCTCTCCGACACCGCGCGCCTGGACCCCGCGCAGGTGTCCCAGCGCACGCTGGCGGTGGCCGGCGTGCGCTCGTGCCGCGACGTGCGCAGCCGGGGCATGGAGGAGAGCGTCTACGTGGACCTGAAGATTGAGGTCGACCCGCAGCTCACCACCGCGCAGGCCCACGAGGTCGCGGACAAGGTGGAGCAGACGCTGCACGACGCCTACCCCCAGGTGGTGGACGTGGTGGTGCACGTGGAGCCCGCCAGGGCCCGCTAGAAACACGAGGGCCGCCTTCCGATGCGCTGGAAGACGGCCCCGGTGACTGCTGCTGGCGAAGACGCCGCCTACGCGACCTTCTGCTCGGGCGTGTCGTAGTCTTCAATCGGCGGGCACGAGCACACGAGCTTCCGGTCCCCGAGCACGTTGTTCAGGCGTCCCACGGACGGCCAGAACTTGTTGTCACGCACCCACGCCGTGGGGAACACGGCCTGCTCGCGGGTGTACGGGCGGTTCCACTCCGGCGCGGTCAGCGTGCGCGCGGTGTGGGGCGCGTTCTTCAGGACGTTGTTGTCCTTGGGCGCGCGGCCCTCCTCCACGTCGCGGATCTCCTGGCGGATGGCGATCATCGCGTCGCAGAAGCGGTCCAGCTCCGCCTTGGACTCGGACTCCGTGGGCTCAATCATCAGCGTGCCCGCCACCGGGAACGACACGGTGGGCGCGTGGAAGCCGTAGTCCATCAGGCGCTTGGCCACGTCCTCCACCTCCACGCCCGCGGTCTTCTTGAGCGGGCGCAGGTCCACGATGCACTCGTGGGCCACCCGGCCGCGCTTGCCCCGGTACAGCACCGGGTAGTGCGGCTGGAGCCGCTCCGCGACGTAGTTGGCGTTGAGGATGGCCAGCTTCGTGGCCTGCGTCAGGCCCTCGCCGCCCATCATCTGCACGTACATCCAGGAGATGAGCAGGATGCTGGCGCTGCCCCACGGCGCCGCGGAGATGGCGCCGATGGCGTCCGCCCCGCCCGTCTGGATGACGGGGTGCCCGGGGAGGAACTTCACCAGGTGGGACGCCACGCAGATGGGGCCCATGCCCGGGCCGCCACCGCCGTGCGGGATGCAGAACGTCTTGTGCAGGTTGATGTGGCAGACGTCCGCGCCCACCAGGCCCGGCGCGGTGAGGCCCACCTGCGCGTTGAGGTTGGCGCCGTCCATGTACACCTGGCCGCCGCGCTCGTGGATGGTGGAGCAGATCTCGCGGATCTCCTCCTCGAACACGCCGTGCGTGGACGGGTACGTCACCATCAGCGCGGCGAGCTTGTCCTTGTGCTCGTCCGCCTTGGCGCGCAGGTCCGCCAGGTCGATGTTGCCGTTCTCGTCGCACTTGGTGACGACCACGCGGTAGCCGGCCATCACCGCGGAGGCCGGGTTGGTGCCGTGCGCGGAGGACGGGATGAGGCACACGTCGCGGTGCCCCTGCCCGCGCGCCTGGTGGTAGGCGCGAATCACCAGCAGGCCCGCGTACTCACCCTGGCTGCCCGCGTTGGGCTGCAGCGAGCACCCGGCGAAGCCGGTCACCTGCGACAGCGCGTGCTCCAGCTGCTCGAAGACGACCTTGTAGCCGGCCGCCTGCGAGGTGGGCGCGAACGGGTGCAGCTTGCTGAACTGGGGCCACGTCACCGGGATCATCTCCGCGGTGGCGTTGAGCTTCATGGTGCAGCTGCCCAGCGGAATCATGGAGTGCGTGAGGGACAGGTCCTTCGCCTCCAGCCGGCGCACGTACCGCAGCATCTCCGTCTCGGAGTGGTAGCGGTTGAAGACCGGGTGCGTGAGGTACGCGCTTGAGCGGCGCAGCTCGGGGGCGAGCGGGCTCTCCAGGCCATCGGAGACCTCGTCCAGGTTCACCGGGGCCGCGGACTTGTTCGCGCCCTGGATGAAGGCCGCGAGGATGTCCTCCACGTCCTTGGCGCGCGTCGTCTCGTCCAGCGCCAGGCCGAGCGTCTTCTCGTCGATGCGGCGGAAGTTCATCTTCGCGCCTTCCGCGGCGGCCAGCACGCCGCGCACCTGCGGAGGCGTCAGCTCCACGCGCAGCGTGTCGAAGAACTGCTCATGCCGCGGCTTGAAGCCCAGCTTCGCCAGGCCCCGCGACAGCACCACCGTGAGCCCGTGCACGCGCTCCGCGATGGCCTTGAGCCCCTCCGGCCCGTGGTAGACGGCGTACATGCCGGCCATCACGGCCAGCAGCACCTGCGCGGTGCAGATGTTGCTCGTGGCCTTCTCGCGGCGGATGTGCTGCTCGCGCGTCTGCAGCGCCATGCGCAGCGCGGGCCGGCCCTGCGCGTCCTCGGACACGCCGATGAGGCGGCCCGGCATCACGCGGGTGTAGGCGTGCTTCGTGGCGAAGAAGGCGGCGTGCGGGCCGCCGTAGCCCAGCGGCACGCCGAAGCGCTGCGCGCTGCCCACCACCGCGTCCGCGCCGAACTCGCCCGGGGGCGTGAGCAGCGTGAGGCCGAGCAGGTCCGCCGCGACGACGAACAGGCCGCCCGCCGCGTGCACCTGCTCACCGAAGGCGCGGTAGTCGTGCACCACGCCGTCCGTGGCCGGGTACTGCACCAGCGCGCCGAAGAACTTCTTCTGGGCCAGGTCCACCGTGCGGTGGTCGCCCACGACGACCTCCACGCCCAGCGGGAGGGCGCGCGTGCGCACCACGTCCACCGTCTGCGGGTGGCAGCCGTCGGAGACGAAGAACGCGCCGCCCGTGCCGTCGCCCTTGGCGTGCATGGCCAGCGCCATGGCCTCCGCCGCGGCGGTGCCCTCGTCGAGCAGGGAGGCGTTGGCCACCTCCATGCCGGTGAGGTCCGTCACCATCGTCTGGAAGTTGAGCAGCGCCTCCAGCCGGCCCTGGGCGATCTCCGCCTGGTAGGGCGTGTACTGGGTGTACCAGCCCGGGTTCTGGAAGATGTTGCGCAGGATGACGTTGGGGACGTGGGTGTCGCTGTAGCCCATGCCGATGAAGGACCGGAACACCTGGTTCTTCGCCGCGATGGCCTCCAGCTGCGCCAGCACCTCGTTCTCGCCACGGCCGGCGGGCAGGCGCAGGGGCTCCTGGGAGCGGATGGCGGGGGGCACCGCGCTCTCGATGAAGGCATCGAGCGAGGTGACGCCCAGCGTGGACAGCATCTGCTTCACTTCAGGGGTCTCCGGGCCGATGTGCCGGCCGGCGAAGGACTCCTGGTACTTCCAGTTGAGGGACATGGTCGGAAGGGCTCGCGTGAGGTGCGTCAAGAAGGTCGGCGTCCGAGCGGGCTCGGCGCCCCATGGAGCGTCTCTAACAACCGGGGCGCCCGACTTCTTGCGCGCGCGGTGGCTACTTGGTGAGCGGCTCGTAGGCGGCGGCGTCCAGGAGCTTGCCCACCTGGCTGGCGTCCGAGGGCTCGACCTCCACGATCCACCCCTGCCCGTACGGGTCGGAGTTGATGAGGGACGGGTTGCCCGTGAGCTCGTCGTTCACCTTCACGACGGTGCCGGAGATGGGCGCGAAGAGGTCCGACACGGCCTTGGTGGACTCGATGACGCCGAAGTTCTTGCCCTCAGTGAGGGTGGCGCCCAGCTTCGGCAGCTCCACGTAGACCACGTCACCCAGCGACTCCTGGGCGTGGGCCGTGACGCCCACCACGATGGTCTTGCCCGTGATGCGGGCCCACTCGTGCTCCTTCGTGTACTTCAGGTCCTGCGGGATGTTGTCAGACATGGAGGCGGCTCCTCGCAACGGGTGCGAACGGGAGGGAATCAGGACTTCTTGAGGAAGGGGGTCTTCACGACGACCGCGGGCACGGCGCGGCCGCGGATCTCCACGTCGAAGGTGGAGCCTTCGGTGGCGAGCGCCGTGGGCACGTAGCCCATGCCGATGGGCTTCTTCACCGTGGGGCCCTGCGTGCCGCTCGTCACCTCGCCCACGCGGACGCCGTCCTTGAGGATGGGGTAGCCGTGGCGCGGGATGCCGGCGCCGGTGAGCTCGAAGCCCACGAGCTTGCGAGGCACGCCCGCGGCCTTCTGCGCCACGAGCGCGTCCTTGCCGATGAAGCCGCCCGCCTTGTCCAGCTTGACGATCCAGCCCAGGCCCGCCTCCAGGGCGGTGTGCGCGTCGTCGATGTCGTTGCCGTAGAGCGCGTACTTCATCTCCGTGCGCAGCGAGTCGCGGGCGCCCAGGCCGCAGGGCTTCACCCCGTCCGGCTGCCCGGCCTCCAGGAGCGCGTCCCAGAGCTTCACGGCGTCGTCGCTGGCGCAGTACAGCTCGAAGCCGTCCTCGCCGGTGTAGCCCGTGCGGGAGATGATGGACTTCACGCCGGCCACCTCCCCTTGCGTGAACCGGTAGGTGCCCACCTGGGACAGGTCCGCCTTCGTCAGGCGCTGCACCAGCCCCACGGCCTTGGGGCCCTGGACGGCGATCTGCGCGTAGTCGTCCCCGCGGTCCACCGGGGTCACGCCTTCCGCGCGCGCCTTCATCCAGGCGAAGTCCTTCTCGCGGTTGCTGGAGTTGACGCAGATGAGGATGCGCTCGGGGCTGAAACGGTAGGCGACGACGTCGTCCACGAAGCCGCCCAGGTCGTTGAGCAGGCCCGCGTAGACGGCCTGGCCGTCCTGGCAGCGGGCCAGGTCGTTGGAGATGAGCCGGTTCACGGTCTCCAGCGCGCCGGGGCCGGTGAATTCAATCTCCCCCATGTGGGAGACGTCGAACAGGCCGACGGCGGTGCGCACGGCCTCGTGCTCGGCGATGACGGAGGAGTACTGCACCGGCATGTCCCAGCCCACGAAGTCGACCATGCGGGCCCCCAGCTTGCGGTGGGCCTCGTTGAGGGGCGTACGCCGGGTCATTGACTTCTCCATGGCAGGAAAGGGGGTGGCGAAACGGCGCGGACTATAGCGGCGCACCTTCTCCGATCAAGGCCGACGCGGAAGGGACTAAACTCATCCGGACATGAAGATCCGCAACTGTCTCAATCCCTCGAAGCCCAGCTTCTCCTTCGAGTTTTTTCCTCCCAAGACGGACGCGGGCGTGGCCTCGCTCCTGCGCACGGTGGAGGAGCTCGCGCCGCTGGAGCCGGGGTTCGTGTCGGTGACGTACGGGGCGGGCGGGAGCACGCGCGACCGGACGGTGGAGCTGGTCACACACATCAAGCAGCAGTCCGGCATCGAGGCGATGGCGCACCTGACCTGCGTGGGTCACACCCGCGACGAGCTTCGTGACGTGCTGCGCCGGCTCGACGCGGCAGGCATCGAGAACGTGCTCCTCCTGCGAGGGGACCCGCCGCAGGGGCAGGCGACGTTCGAGCCGGTGCCCGGGGGCTTCCGCTACGCGGAGGAGCTGGTCCGATTCGTCCGAGAAGAGGATTTCAACTTCTGCATCGGGGGTGCGTGCTATCCGGAGGGCCACGTGGAGACGGCGTCGCGCGAGGACGACCTCCAACACCTGAAGGCCAAGGTGGATGCGGGGATGGACTTCGTGGTGACGCAGCTCTTCTTCGACAACGCCTTCTATTTCGACTTCGTGGAGCGGGCGCGGCGGGTGGGCATCAACGTCCCCATCGTCCCCGGCATCATGCCCATCACCAACTACGAGCAGGTCCAGCGCTTCACGCGCATGTGCGGCGCCACGGTGCCCATGCGTCTGGCGCTGCAGATGGAGCGCGTGAAGGACCAGCCGGACGCCGTCGTGCAGCTGGGCGTGGCGCACGCCACGGTGCAGTGCATGGAGCTCTTGTCGCGCGGCGTGCCGGGCATCCACTTCTACACGCTGAACAAGTCCCCCGCGACGCGGATGATCGTGGGCGCGCTGAAGGGGCGGTCATGAGCGGCCCGGGTCCGCAGCTGCCGCCGGGCGATCCGCGCCTCAAGGTCTTCCAGATCGTGCGCTTCCCGGCGTTCTTCCTGCTCATCGTCGGCGTGCTGCACGTCACCTTCAGCCTGCTGGGCGGGGTGCTGGCGGCGCTGAAGGTGGCGTCGCCCTTCGCGACGCCGGGGCAGGCGCCGGTGGTGCTGGAGTTCACGACGGGGTTCTCGCTGGCCATCGTGGGCGGCATCCTCTGCGGGCTCCTGGCCATCTGGGGCGCGTGGAACGCGATGAACCTCAAGGGCTACGGCCTGGCGACGGTGGGCGCCATCTGCGCGATGTACACGCTGACGCCCGGCTGTTTCGTCGGAGTGCCGGTGGCGGTGTGGATGCTCTTCACGCTGCGCCGCGACGGCGTGCGCGAGGCGTTCTCACCATGAACCCGCGCGCCGTCCGCACGGTGCGCTTCCTGCTCACGGGCCTGGGGAACGTGGGCGTGCCGCTCTTGGAGATCCTCCAGTCGCGCGCGTCGCTCCTGATGGAGCGCTACCGGCTGGAGCTGTTGCCGGTGGGCCTGGCGGACTCCGGCGGCGCGGCGGTGTCGCCGCATGGGCTGGACGTGGCGGCGGTGCTGGCGGTGAAGCGGGCGCGGCACTCCGTGGCGTCGCTGCCGGTGGTGGGCCGTCCGGGGATGAGCGGGCGCGACCTGGTGCGCGAGGTGAAGGCGGACCTCTTGCTGGAGGCCACGCCCACCAGCTTCCAGGACGGACAGCCCGGCCTGGACATCACGCGCGAAGCGCTGATGCGCGGCCTGCCGGCGGTGCTCGCGAGCAAGGGGCCGCTGGTGCTGGGGTTCCAGGAGCTGGCGTCCTTGAGCGACCTGGAGTCGCCGGGCCGCCCTCCCCTGCGCTTCAGCGCGGCGGTGGGCGCGTCGATGCCGCTGGTGAACGTGGGCCGCCGGGACCTGGCGCTGGGGAAGCTGGGCCGGTTCGAGGGCGTGCTCAACAGCACCAGCCACCTGCTCCTGTGCCGCATGGCGGAGGGCAAGACCTACGAGGCCGCGCTGGCGGAGGCGCAGGCGCTGGGCATCGCGGAGACGGACCCGACGCTGGACGTGGATGGCTGGGACACGGCGGGCAAGCTGGTCATCCTGGCCAACGCGGTAATGCGCGTGCCCACGACGCTGAAGGACGTGGCGGTGACGGGCATGCGCGGCGTGACGCGCGCGGAGCTGGACGCGGCGCGGGCGAAGGGCGGCCAGGTGCTGCTGCTCGCGCGCGGCGAGCCGCTGGGCACGGACCGGTGGGAGTGGAGCGTGCGGCCCACCGCCGTGGACGCGTCCCATCCCCTGGCCCGGCTGGGCGCGATGGAGATGGGCGCGGTGTTCCGCAGCGACCTGCACGGCGTGAACACCGTCATCAACGGTGAGCAGGGCGCCCGGGGCACGGGGGCCGCGATGTTGAAGGACGTGCTGGAGCTCTTCCCGGACTGAGGCTTCAGCCCAGCGACTTCATGAGTCGTTCCAGGAGCGGTTCGACGAGTTCCTGTCCGCGCAGCTGGGAACGCCAGCGGTGCGGGATGCCATTCAGGCCGAAGATGAGTCCCGCGATGCCGCCCGCGACCGCGGCCGTGGTGTCCGTGTCGTGGCCCAGGCGGATGGCGGACTTGACGACCTCTTCGTAGGACTTGCCGTTCGCCACGCAGGCGCGAGCGGAGCGCAGGCAGTCCACGACGTAGCCACCGCCCGTGCCGGGTGCCGGGTCGTCCGGGCGGAGGTGGGCTTCCAGCTCCTCCCGCTGCGGGAAGCCTTCCACGTACAGGTCGCGGAAGGTGGCCACGGCGTCGGCCCACGGATCCGCCGCGCCCTCCAGGATGCGGCGGGCCCAGAGGCAATACAGCGCGCAGCACACCTGGGCGCGCACGTGGCCGTGCGTCACGCGCGACTGCGCCATGGCGTCTGAAACAAGCGCGGCATCCTTGCCCTGGTGCCACAGAGCCAAAGGCAGAACACGCATCAGTGAGCCATTGCCGTTGTCCATCGTGCCGTTGGGGCCCGCGAGCATCGCGGGCGTGCCGTCGCGCAGCCTGCGCAGGGCGGTGCTGGTCTGGATGCCCACGTCGAACACGTCGCCATCCACGGCGAGGTAGCCCCAGTCCTGCCAGTTCACCAGCCGCCGGCCCAGGTCCTCGCAGTCGAGCCGCTGCTGATGCGTCAGCGAGTCCAGCAGGCACAGCGCATGGGCTCCGTCGTCCGACCACGTGCCCGGGGGGACGCGATCATGCGCGCGGTCGAACCCCGGCGGCGGGTCGTATTCGATGGCCTGGGGAGCTGGAATCACCTCTGGCCTGTGGAACTCGTAGGGCACCCCGAGCGCGTCTCCGACGAGCAGCCCATACAGCCCTCCCGCGATGCGCTCCTCGCGACTCACCATGTCCCAACCTCCCAGGTCCGTGCCCCAACCCCATCGTGTACTCAGGACACCATCCATGTAAAGGCTGACGGCTCGCGCGGTGTTCATGGTTCATGCGAAGCTCTCGCGCTCTTCCCTGCTCCCTACGAGAGGCGCTCCGATGCGTCGACTCACCCTGCTGACTGCCCTCTGCCTGTCTGTCCTTTCCGCGTGCTCCCCGGTGGAGCCCGAGGCGCCTGAGCCGCGCGAGACGCCTGACGGCACCTCGCGGAGCCGAGCCGTGCAGTTGTCGCGGGAGTTCAACGCCCAGGTGGCATGGACGGGCGCGACCAAGTGCGACACCTGCGGGCGGGCCTCCTATGCCTGCTCTGACAACACGGGGAACTGGAACGGTGGGGTCCAGAGCTTCGCGGATCCCCTCCCTTCGGGTTGGGTGGCGACACAGGTCTTCGTGAACATCGCCGCCCGAGGCTACGACGGTGGCCTCTCCACCGTCCGGATGAACAACCTGGCGCTGGGGTCCTTCACCCTCCCCCCACGGCCGTTGTTCAGCTGCGGCTTCTGCGTGCCGCAGGCCGTCAAGTACGTCGCGGGTGATCCGTCGGGCCTGCCCGGCTACCAGTACGGTGCCCTCAATACCCTGACGCTGCGCACGGAGAAGACCAACTGCTTCGCCACCGCCGACATCCGCATCCAGGCGGGGCGGCCCCTGCTCACGTTCAATCCCGCCAAGGTGTCGTTCGGCTCGGTGGCGGTGGGGGCGTCCGCCACGCAGAAGGTGACCTTGACCAATGACGGCATCGTCCCGCTCGTCATCCGCTCCCTCAACGTCACCTCCGCGTCTCCCTTCGGGCTGACGCCCGTCACCCTGCCCTTCACGCTCAAGCCCCACTCCAGCCTGGACGTGAACGTGACGTTCTCGCCCAACGTCGACCGCGCGGACTCCGGGATGTTGACCGTCGTGAGCAGTGATCCCGACCTGCCCCAGCTGCGGATCCCGCTCGAGGGGACCGGCGGGGCCGCGAAGCTCCAGCTCAACCCGGCCTCGCTCGACTTCGATGCCGTGCGGGTTGGCACGAGCAAGAACCTCCCCCTCCAGCTGAAGAACGTGGGGAACCTGCCGCTCACGATCCCCGCCCTCCTGACCCAGCCGCCCTTCTCCGTCACGGGCCTTCCCGCGGGGGGTGTCGTGCTGCAGCCCGGCAGCGGCCTCCCGCTCACGGTGACCTTCACGGCGACGGCGGGGGAAGCCGACCAGCCGCTGTACATCCAGTCCCAGGGGTCCACCACGCCGCTCGCGGAGGTCGCGCTGCACGGCACGGGCATCGAGCCCGCCATCTTCGTGGCGGCGACCGCCATGGACTTCGGCGTGCACACCGCGGGCATCGACCCGGTTCACCAGACGCTGACGGTGAACAACATGGGCCAGGCGGACCTGATCATCACCGCGTTCGACGTGGCCGCGCCCTTCTCGGTGGAGGCCGGCCTGCCGCTGACCATCAAGGCCCGGGAACAGGTGGACCTGACCGTGGCCTTCGCGCCTGTCGCGGGGCGCGTCATGAAGGACCTCATCCTGCGGAGCAACGACGTGAACCACCCCGCGTTCAAGGTGTCCCTCACGGGCACCGGCGTGGAGGTCCCCGCGCTCCAGGTCACCGCGCCGGATGGCGGCACGGCGCTGGAGTTCGGCTCACGGGAGGTCAACTCCGTGAGCACGCCGCAGACGTTGACGCTCAAGAACGTGGGCGCGGGGACGCTGGTGGTGGAGCCCATCCAGGCCCCCACGGGCTTCGCCGTGACGCCGACGACGCGGCTCAGCCTGGCGCCCGGCGCCACGACCCAGGTCCAGGTGACGTTCGAGCCTCCGCACACCGCCCAGTTCACGCAGGAGCTGACGCTGAGCGCGGACGGCCCTGGCGGCTCCACCCAGGCCGTGCCGCTCAGCGGACAGGGCGTCGAAGGGAAGCTGACCGCCACCCCCGCGGCGCTGTCCTTCTCGCGGACGGAGGTGGGGAGCAGCAGCAAGGCGGTGCAGGTGACGCTCGTCAACGCGGGGACGGACTCCATCAGCATCAGCACCATCGCGGTGGCAGGGCCGTTCTCGGTGGTGCTCCCGGAGCTGCCCAAGGTGCTCACCCCGCGCGACGCCTTCACGATGGAGGTCACCTTCAGTCCGCTGGAGGATGGCCCCGTGGCCGGCGCGCTCCGGGTGTTCTCCAACACGCCGTCGTCCCCCACGGTGGTGAAGCTGGAGGGTGACGGGCTCCAGGCCATCGCCCGGATGGCGAGCGACGTGCTCGAGTTCGGAGGCCAGCGGCTGGGCACCGTGAGCGCGCCCCGGGAGTTCACGCTGTTCAACACGGGAAGCGAGGCGCTGAACGTGACGGCGGTGAACGTGACCGGGCCGTTCCTGATCTCCGGGCTCAACGTGGGCACCAGCGTGCCGGTGCTCGGAAACCGCACGTTCCAGGTCAGCTACAAGCCCACCGAGGCCACGGCGGAGAACGGCGTGCTGGAGGTCCAGAGCAACGCGCCGCGCGCCGCCCAGGTGACGCTGCGGGGCACCGGGACCACGGCTTCCATCGAGGCCTCCGTGACGACGCTGGCCTTCGGTCCCCAGTTCCTGGGGACGAGTCCGCAGCGGGTCGTGGAGCTGCGCAACACCGGCACGAGCCCCATCACGCTCACGGGGTTGGATCCGGTGGACGGGTTCTCCGTGTCAGGACTGCCGCGGCCCCATCAACTGGAAGCCGGCACCAGTCACGCCTTCTCCGTGGCGTTCGAGCCTCCACGGCCGGGTGAGTACACCGGGTCGCTCGCCCTGCGGCACGACGCGTCCGCCACCCCGCTGCTGCTCGCCGTGCAGGGGACTGGCGTTCAGCAGGCGCTGACGGTGACGCCCGGGGCCATCGCCTTCGGCAACCAGCGGGTGAACGCCACCAGCCAGGCGCTCCCGCTGGAGCTCGTGAACACGGGCAACGTGCCCGTCACCGTGCAGGTGACGTCCTCCGACGCCGCCTTCCAGGTGGACACGCGCGAGGTGGCCGAAGCCATCCCGGCGGGTGGCCGGGCCAGCGTGCCGGTGACGTTCCACCCGACGAGCACGGGCACGGTGCGCGGAGAGGTGCGCGTGGTGCCGAGCGGAGGCGGACTCGCCCCGACCGTCGTTCCCGTGGAGGGGATTGGCGAGGCCGTCACCGTGGAGGGCAGCGGCTGCTCCGTGGGTGGGGCGGGCGGTGCCGGGCTGCTGGCGATGTGGCTCCTCGCCATGGCGATGCTCCGGCGCGGGCGGCGGCTGCGCTGAGGCTCAGGGGGCAGGCGGCGCGGGATGGCGCGGGACGGAGCGGCTCGCCCAGGATCAACAGCAGCTCCGCGCGGCGGTTCTCGCCCCGGCCCGCCTGGGTTCCATTGGAGCTCGCGGGCCGGCGTGCACCGAGGCCCCGGGCTTCCAGCCGGTGGGCCGGGACGCCCTTTTGCTGAAGGTAGTCGCGCACCGCCTCCGCGCGGGCCAGGGACAGGCGCTGGTTCGACGCGGAGGAGCCCTCCGCGTCCGTGTGCCCTTCGATGACGACGCGCTCCACCTCGGGATGCTCCAGGAGCACCCGCGCCACCTCATCCAGCACGCGCGAGCGGCCCGGCAGCGTCGTCGCGCCGACCTCGAAGAAGACCTGGCCATGGAGGACGAGGCGCTCGCGGGTCAGGGTGACGAGCGGGTCTTCGGACTCGGGGCAACCGCCGTGCTCACGGGGGCCCTGCTCATGGATGCAGGCGTCCAGCACGTCCACGACGCCATCCCCATCCGTGTCGGTCTCGGTGACCGACACGTCCTTGGCGGGCTCGGGAGGCGGGGGTTCCGAGGGCGTGGGCTCGGGCTCGAGCTGGGGTTCGACGGGGGCACGCGGCAGGCCCTGGACGAGCTCGTAGACGATGTCCTCCGGGGGCGGAGGTGGCGCCTTGTCGAAGAGCAGGGCCAGTCCCGCGAGCACCCGGAAGCGCGGGGACCCCGGCTCCGAGCCCACGCCCGCCCCGCCCATGGCGAAGAACTCCCAGGGCCGGGCGGGGGCGTAGCGCAGGCCCCCGAGCAGCTCCCCGCTGGTGCGCTGCTGCCGCCAGGAGTACGCACCGGTCGCGGACACCTCCGCGCGCAGGGCGTACCCCACTGTCAGCCCCACCCCGGCCCGCAGCTCGTTGCCCACGCCGTTGAGGCTGTCCACGCCGGAGTCCGTCGACACGGCGCGACGCAGGAGCACGCCCAGCTCCAGCGCCGGAGCCACGGGCCCCCAGCGCTTCCCCATCATGAGCCGTCCCTGGCCGCGGACACCCTGATCACGAGCGAGCGCTCCCGAGCCGCCCACGGGCAACCGGACGTCCAGGTCGAACGCCAGATGGAAGGCCTCGGGAGCGGAGGTCCCCAGCACTCCCAGCCGGGCCGCGAGCCTCGGCGCCCCCAGGCCGCTGCGTGACGGCGGGGAGATGGACAGCACGGTGCTCACGTCCGCGCCGCTCTGGTGGATGACGCCCGGAAGCTGGGCCTGAAGCTCCAGCCAGGGCAGCACGCCGACGGCCAGCGACACCACGCCGGTGGTCCGGGACAGGACGAGCGGGTACTCGTCCGACCCGTTCAGGATCGTCAGGGGGGCCCGCTGGTAGTGCGCCAGCAGGGAGACCCGCACCGCC
This sequence comes from Corallococcus sp. 4LFB, assembly GCF_046520365.1. Taxonomy (NCBI): domain Bacteria; kingdom Pseudomonadati; phylum Myxococcota; class Myxococcia; order Myxococcales; family Myxococcaceae; genus Corallococcus; species Corallococcus sp. 4LFB. The sequence goes on along the minus strand of NZ_JBKGHJ010000009.1, from coordinate 23,003 downwards.
CCGGGCGCCAGCAGCTCCCCGCTCCCGAGCGCCACCGGTCCCAGCCCCGGGTTGGGGTCCAGGCGCTCCAGCGAGAACGTCGGCAACGGCGTGGCGTCCTGGGCACGCGCGGGGCTTGCGAGCAACAGCAGTCCCAGCGCGGCCCCGCCACGTACGCATCGGTGCAAGGCCGGACCCATGCGCGCATCATCCGTCAGGTCCCGCCCGGGACGAAGGGGAATGGCGGCGTGCGGCATTCGTCACTTCGTCTCGACTCATGGATATCGGTGGGTGCAGCCCACGCGGCGCCTGCAAATACAGCCGTTTTTGTGCACCGCTTGAACCCGCCGCCAGTTCCCCCACTATCCAGGCACGGTCCTTCCGGAGCTTGTCCGAGGACATGACGAGGGGAACACAACACATGTTGAATTCCGTTCGACGCCCTGCCCTGTTGTTGGGTGTGCTGGCGATGTTGCTCCAGGCCTGTGGTGAGGGATTGCCGCCTCCGGAGCCAACGCCGGGGCCCACGGCTGAAAGCCCCCAGGCCCTGACGCAGGAGGCGCCCACAGATGAGTTGGTCTCGGCCCTCCAAGCGATCCCGGGCCTCACGGTGGTCAGCGAGACTCCCGCCCCTGCGCCGGGGGTGCGCTTCTTCTTCCTCACCTACGAGCAGCCCGTCGACCATTTGCACCCGCAAGGCCGTCGCTTCCAGCAGCGTCTGACCTTGCTGCACCGCTCCACGCAGCTGCCCATGGTGCTGGCCACCACGGGCTACGACCTGCTGCCGTTCCCCTTCCAGACAGAGGTGACCTACCTGACGCAAGGCAACCAACTGCTGGTGGAGCAGCGCTTCTTCGGCCCGTCCACGCCCCAGCCCGCGACGTACCAGCACCTGAACCTGGAGCAGGCCGCAGCGGACCACCACCGCATCGTGAACGCGCTGAAGCCGCTCTACACCGCCCGGTGGCTCAGCACCGGCGGCAGCAAGGGAGGCATGGCGTCCGCCTATCACCGCGCGCTCTATCCCCAGGACGTCAACGGCACGGTGGCGTATGTGGCTCCCAACAGCCACGGCCCCCAGGATCCCAGCTACATCCAGTTCCTGCGCCGCGTGGGGACCGCCGCCTGCCGCGAGCGGATCCGGAACTTCCAGCGCGACGTGCTGACCCGTCGCGAGGAGCTCCTCCCCGCCGTCGCCGAGTACGCCTGGGCAACGGGCCTGTCATTCGACTTCCTGGGCCTGGACAAGGCCATGGAGTTCGCCACGCTCGAGCTGCCGTTCTCCATCTGGCAATACGGCGATGCGTCCGTCTGCGAGGCCATCCCGCTGCCTGGCGCCCCCGCCGCGGCGGTCGTGGATGTCCTCAACGACATCTCAGGAATATATGCATTCGATGACACGGGCATCGAGAGAAGTGCGACCTACTACTTCCAGGCCGGAACGCAGCTGGGCAGCTATGCTTCGGACGAGAGCCACCTGCAGGGGCTGTTGCACTACCCCCGCCAGTACGCGCCCGCGTCGCTCGTGCCGTTCTCGCTCAAGCCCTACCCGTTCAATCCCTTCTCCGTGCCGCTCATCGAGGGATGGGTGAAGCTCTTCGGTCAGCGCATGATGTTCGTCTACGGAGAGAACGATCCCTGGTCCACGAACCCGTTCCAGGTGAGCCAGCGCAATGACTCGTACCGGTACTTCGTCGCGGGCGGCAATCACAACTCGTCCCTCTTCGACCTGCCGGAAGCGGAGCGGACGCAGGCCCTGGAGCGGCTCTCCGCGTGGGCAGGCGTACCGGTGAATGCCCTTGCGCCGGGTGCACGCAGGGCACAAGCCGGCGAGCTGCCAGTCCTTACGCTCGCCCGTCAGCGCCCCGGTTCGCCGCTGCATCATTGAGCGGATGCTGTGGGTGCGGCGTGCGTGGAGCCGCCACATCGTCACCAGAACGCGAGAGCTCCCAACCCATCCTAGCATCCCAGGCTGAGGGTAACCTAAGAATTGCCTCAAGAGGATGAGAATGCATCCGAGGTGGAGAAAACCGACGAAGTTCTCCACCTTCACCTCGTATCAAGTGACGAGGCGACGGAAGTTCTGGAGCCAAGCAAAGAGTCGCTCCACATTCCAGCGTCCGAGGTATCAACGCAACTCGCGGCCATCCTGAGTCTTCGCCTTGTGCGCCCGGCGGTGAGGAGCAATCAACTTCACTCCCATGAAGAACGCGTCAACGAAGTCCTCCTTCAGGTCCAAACCTCCGCGCCCCTTGAGGTTCAGGGCCAAGGTACGCAGGATGGCTCGGAAGATGCCGTCCCGCACCCTGCCCTGGAACCAGGGGGGACCGTCTTGCAGGGCGGGTACTTCTCCTGTGGCAGATCAAGTTCCACTGTTCATCCGACAGGTCCGCCGGTCAGTTTCGAACATGGCCATCCCCTCCATTTCGATCAGCCGCCCGGCCTTCGTCCTCATGCCTGCTCGCTCAATTCTGAAACCGGCTCTAGACTGATCCAGTAATCCTCTCCCTTCCTGGAGACATCCACGCAATGGCAGACTTTTATGAAGTTGGTCGGAATCGCAGTGGGCCCCGCGATGCGGCTCATCGCGAGCCGACCTGAAGCGGCGCAGGAAACGACAACCTCACAGCAAGAAATAGAAGCCATTCATGATCCGGCAACTTCGAGATGTCACTGGATTCCGCGGAGAGAGAATCGTCGAACTTTGTTTGACAGACTACAGCAGCTTTGCCTACCCCCTTTTTCGCCCAGGATTCCTAGGAGACAAGTGGCCTGCAATAGATTTTTATGTCGAACTGACCTCTACCAGCAACCGTCGGCTCTATTTCTTCGGCCAAGCCAAATCAACAAGCACCCCAATCACACCACGCTCTAGGCGATTGAAGATTTCGACAGATCGGGATGACATTGAGCATCTCCTTCAGATCCCCGCTCCGACATACATTCTTGGCGTGCATGAACCCACAAAGCGCGTATTCGCAAGAGCAGTCCATGCGGGAACGCCAAAGAGGGCAATATCTACAATCCCGGTGCAGCACGAACTCAATGCCGCAAACCTTCAGCGCCTACATGACGAAGTAGTTGCATACTGGTCAACAACAACACACAAGCCAACAACATCGGTGTTCGGATGAAAAAACAAATTCAGGACCAAGAGTTGGTCGCGCGCCGCAGCGAAATCATGGCCGAACTTCTTCTTCAAGACCTACACCCAGCCTTTGTGGCTCGCAGCGAAAGCTCAGACTTTGGGGTTGATTTCTTTGTTGGTTTTTTGAATCCAAAAGGAGGAATGAATATTGTCGCAGTCGAGGTGAAGTCCACAGGAAACCCCGCCCCAAGTACATTCAAAATCTCAAGAAGGGCTCACAATCTCCTCACAAACTCAAACATCCCAGGCCTACTTCTTGTCATCAACACAAAGCTAAATCGCCACTACTACGCAGAACCCACACAAAATGACGAGGGAGGAGAAATGGTCACCATCCCAATAACTGAGGCAACCGGAAACTCATGGGCCTCTCTCGCTAGACGGCTCTCGGGTTTGCCGTAAATATCCCCTACAAGCGCAAACTTACTCCTGGAGCACCCAATGCCTCGTTGCGTCCTGGCTTCTCATTTCAACTTCAAAAACGAACGCCAAAGACGAGTTGCCCTCCAGGACAACAGAGAATGACTGGTACACATACCGTGGCGCTTCACCATCCGTTGAGAACGCTGGAGCAGGCCGATGAAGCGCTCGACGAGGTTGCGTTGTCGGTAGGCGTTGTGACTGACGTAAGCCAAGCGCCGCTAGTCACAGTGCGTGGGAATGACGGGACGAATGCGGTGCGCATGACACCAGGGACTACTCAGACGGTCTTCCAATGCCCGAACCTCTTGGGCAGGGCGCGTACTCGATTCAAGACCCGCACAACTTGGCGCACCCGACGCATCAGCGCGTCCAATGCCTTCTTGTCCGCCTGCTTCAGTTTCACGCCAGGCTCCTGCATGTCGGCCCTCCCGCTGGGGCCCACATGCAGGCTCGGCAGACTTCATCTGGGACGAGGATTGGTGCTATTGGTGGATGTGCGTCCCCGTCCGTAATACTGGCCGCACTGACGAGCGGGTGTGAAGATGGCTTTGGTTCGTGGGGACGCCAGGGACCTACCGAATAAGCTGACTGGAAGGGCGGGGATGCCTACGATCGAATGGGATGCTGACGCAGGGATTTTATTCGTCGATGACGAGGAATGCTACGCAGACGACGGTAGCGGACCCGTGCTTATGCGTAGCGGGCTTCTTTCGCGGCTGCGAATTGAAGACTTGCCGGAGGAGATTAGCGTATGGCCTGCTCAACGCGTAATAGGTGGCAGCTCAAGGGAGATGCATCGAGATGGATCGGGGGTTGAACTGAGCAATGTTGGTGGCCGAGCGTTCGTTCGAATTGAGGACGCTATCATTCGTGATGAGGACACCTTCCCCGACGCTAAGGCTCGCGTTGTCTTGCTTGAGCAAGATCGCGCCGCCGTTCTTGAGAAACTTTTGCGGCTTAAGCAGGCAGGAGAGATTGAGGAATTCTCTGTTTCACAGGTAAGCGAAAAGGAGATTATCTATATTGACCTTGAGATGTTTCTCCCTTCACTTAGAGGGTTGAGCCTCCTAGAGGCGGTACATCTAGCAGTGGATTTTTGGTCTCGTGCTCTCGGTCCCTCGATTGGTCCGGAAGAAATAAGTCGACTTTTAAAATCAATGGAGGTCCTTGATTCAGGCGGGCGACGTGGGGCAGTTCCGCTTGAGGCGTGGTTGTTGCCTCAGCTTGCATCCGCTCTTGGGTTTGAACCAGGAGAACTTCACTTCTCTGTACGTCTCGCATCTGGTGCTGAAGTAGATGCGGTGGCCTCCCCAGTACGGGAGGGTACGCCATATGTAGTCTTTGAAGTGAAAAACAGTAATTCGTCCATGGGAGGGGAAGTGATGTTTGAGCAACTTCGTTCTCTTATTGACGAAGCCGGCGCACCTGCAGGTGTTCTTGTTGCTCCCAAGCGCATAGTGGCCATCTCAGGAGAGAGGCGATTAGAGCTGCGAGCCGGAACTGAAGAGCAATCGCTCGTCAATGAATTCTATGGATTGGTGGGAAAAAAATCAGTCAGCGAGCGATTAGTTATCAGCGATCCGGGCAGAGTCGGTTCGGGACTCTTCAAGGTAAATGCATCGCGCTTGGCTGGCTTGATCCGTCTCATCAATGCTGAGTCCAGCGCAGCAGAGAAAGGCAAGGCCCTTGAGGATCTTGCGGTTCTGCTCTTGGAAGGAATTCAGTGCGTACGTGTGCGCGAACGTCGGCTTCGAACAAGAACCGCCGAGATAGATCTCGTCGGCGAGTACGTGCGCGTTCCTCAGGCACTGCTATTTGAACAGTTTGAGCGTTACTTTGCTGTTGAGTGTAAGAATTGGGACTCCCCTGCTGGTGCCAAGGAGATTCGGGATTTCTTGGGCAAACTAGAGGAGTTGCGTTTAAGTTTTGGAGTGTACTTTTCGAGATCGGGCATTACGGGACGAAACGGTGGTGCCGATGCAAGGGGCGCGATTTCACATGCCTTTCAGCAGAATGGGCGTGTTGTTGCTGTCATAACTCTTGAAGACATTCTTCTGGTCGCACGCGGTGTCGATTTTTACGAACTGTTGGATGGTCGCTGTCGGGATGTGCAGTTCCTGAGAGGGTGATTTCGGGAACGTATGGGGGCTTGCCCAACTACCCGCAGCCCCACCTTTTCTCCCTACTATCTCGCCCCTCAAGTCCTCGCTCTCATCGGCAGGCCAGGGCCACAGCCAAAAAAGCTTGTTCGCATGCCTGCAGTTTGTGTGCCCCGCATTGAGCACTTCTGCAACAACTTGAAGCAGAATCGCAGATTAGGGACGCGCTATGAGAAGCGCGTCGCCAACTACGTGGCCACGGCGCAGATCGCCATGGTTCGCCTCTAGCTCTAATTTGTGGGACACGCTCTAGACTGTCTCTGCGGTCCCATTCCCCGTCATGGAGACAGCTACTCAATAATAGACGTTGTTAAAGTCAGTTGGAGCGGCGCTTGGTTCCGCGATGCTTCTCATTGCTTGTGGACCAGAACCAGCGCAGGAAGTGCCGCCGGAGACGCAGTCCTCGCGATAGGACCGGACGGTGCGCGCAATGGCTCCTCCGGACAGCTGTGACCCATTCGAGGACGCGACGGGTGGTGTCCCGTCAGCAGCAGCATCTTCACCTGTTTCAACGGCGTCCAGATGAATGCCTACAACACGCCGGACGGCTGGTGCATCAACGCGGATGTCTGCAAGAACTACGGCGGTCTCTGGGGGTTGCCCAGAATGGTGAACGCCATGAAACGACAGACGCTCAAACTGGCCTTCAGCTTGGGGACTATGCTCACGGGTTGCGGACCTGAGGCACCGCCCGCCACGGAACCCACGACGACAGACGATCGCGTGCACGTGATGACTCCGCCCGACAGCTGCGACCCGGACATCGACTTCGGCCGGTGCCGCGTCAACACCGACCCCGTCCGCTTGCCAATGGCTTCTATACGTATGCCTATTGGACGCCAGACGGCTGGTGCATCCGCTACGACGCCTGCAACAACCAGGGCGGCCCGTACGTCTGCGGTCTGCAATGAAGACTCCCTCCCTGCCTTCTTCAAGGGCAGGGAGGCTCAACCCTCAGCTTACTTAACGCCGCGCTGTGCCGCCTCCAGCGTGTTCTTCATCAGCATCGCAATCGTCATCGGCCCCACGCCGCCCGGAACCGGCGTGATGAACGACGCGCGCTCGGCCGCCGCGGCGAACTCCACGTCGCCCACCAGCTTGCCGTCCGGCTTGCGGTTCATGCCCACGTCGATCACCACCGCGCCGGGCTTGATCCACGCGCCCTTCACCAGCTCCGGCACCCCCACCGCCACCACCAGGATGTCCGCCTGCGCCACCTCCGCCGGCAGGTCGCTCTTGCGGTGGCACACCGTCACCGTCGCGTCCTTCTGGAGCAGCATCAGCGCCTGCGGCTTGCCCACGATGTTGCTGCGGCCCACCACCACCGCGCGCTTGCCCGCCGGATTGCAGCCGACCTCTTCCAGGAGCCGCATCACGCCGTAGGGCGTGCACGCCCGCGTCGCCGGGCGGCCCAGCAGCAGATTTCCCGCGTTCATCGGGTGGAAGCCGTCCGCGTCCTTCTCCGGCTTCACCGCGGAGATGACGGCGTCCGCGTCGATGTGCTTGGGCAACGGCAGCTGCACCAGGATTCCGTGCACCGCCGGGTCCTCGTTCAGCCGGTGCACCAGCGCCAGGAGCTCCTCCTGGGTGATGGTCTCGTCCGGGTGGTGCTCCCAGGAGCTGAAGCCCACCTCCTCGGCGGCCTTCTTCTTCCCCGTCACGTAGATCTTGGAAGCCGGATCCTCACCCACGCGCACCACGGCGAGTCCCGGGGTGATGCCGCGCTCCGCCTTCAGGCGCGCCACCTCCTCCTTGATCTCCGCACGCACGCGCGCCGCCACTGCCTTGCCGTCAATCAACTGAGCCGTCATGAGACCCACCTTATGCAAGACTGGCCCGGCGCAAGGGAGCGAAGCGACGGCATGGGTGCGGGAAAAGTTCTCGGGGCGATGTTGGGTCTCATGGCCGGCCTCCTCCTCGGCGGGCCCTGGGCCATCGTGCTCGGGCTCATCGTGGGCACGGGCCTGGGCCACTACTTCGACGAACAGCACGCCGCACCCCCCGACTTCCCCGAAATCTTCAGCGACTTCCCCGCCACCTTCGAACCGCCTCCCAGGCAGGCCCCCCTCTCCCAGGGCCCGGGCGAGTTCCCCATCGTCCAGGCCCCGGACGAGGACCCGCTCGACCGCGACCTCACCGCCCTCTTCGTGGACGTGGCCCGCGCCGACGGCGAGATGCGCCGCGAGGAGGTCCGCGAGGTCCGCCGCTACTTCGAGGAGGTCCTCCACGCCGACTCCCACACCGTCCAGGCCGTGCGCCGCCACCTCAAGGACTTCCTCACCCGCCCCGCCACCCTGGACGTCCCCGCCGCCCTCGCGTCCTGCCTGGACTCCCTGCCTTCGGGCGAACGGCTCCGCCTGCTGGACGCGCTCTACGAGATGGCGCTCGCGGACGGCCCCCTCCAGCGCTCCGAACGCGAGGCCCTGAAGCGCATGGCCGAGGGCCTGGACGTCCCGGACGCCAAGGCCCAGGCCCTGGCCGAACAGCACCTGGGCGACGCCACCGCCCACTACGCCACCCTGGGCCTGCCGCCGGACGCCACCGACGCGGAGGTGAAGAGCGCCTACCGCAAGCTCGCCGCCCAGCACCACCCGGACAAGGCCAGCCACCTGGGCCCCCGGGCCGCCGAGCGGGCCGCCCGTCAGTTCCAGGCCGTCCGCGACGCCTACGAGGAAATCCGGCGGCTGCGCGGCCTGTAGCCCGGGTTAGAAGACAGGAATCCCATGAGCCAGCGTCCCCCGAAGAAGAAGGAAGCGGAGTTCCAGAACAACCCGTTCAAGTCCGCCATCAAGACGCTCCAGGACCAGCAGAAGCAGGAGAAGGAGGCCGCCGCCGCCGCGGAGGTCGCCAAGAAGAAGGCCGCCGTGCAGAAGCCCGCGAAGGCCCCCAAGGCCCGCCCGGAGGACGACGACGTGGGCCTGTTCTTCTCCGCCATGGACGGCGTGCAGCAGATCACGAACCGCGGCGAGGCCCCCAAGACGAACCCGCGCCTGCCGGAGCTCATCGACGACAACGCGGAGGCGCTGGCGCAGCTGTCCGACCTGGTCGCGGTGGACGGGCCGCTGTCCTTCACCGGCTCGGACGCGTCCTTCGAGGGCGCCTCCCCCGGCACCGACCCCAACCTGCTGCGTTCGCTGCGCCGGGGCGACTTCTCCGTGCAGGACCGGCTGGACCTCCACGGCAAGACGCAGAAGGAGGCCCAGGCCGCCGTGGAGCGCTTCCTGTCCGACAGCCGCCGGGCCAAGCGCCGCTGCGTGCTCATCGTCCACGGACGCGGTTTGAATTCCAAGGATCAGATCCCGGTGCTCAAGGACGCGGTGCGCGACCTGCTGTCGCAGAAGCGGCTGGAGCGGATGGTCCTGGCGTTCGCCACCGCACGCCCGCAGGACGGCGGGGCCGGCGCCGTGTACGTGCTCCTGCGCCGATAGCTTTACGCGTGCCCGTGGCTGTGCATACATGCCGCCATGGTTCGCGACCTCATTGACCTCCACATCCACGTGGGTGGCGCGGTGGCCCCGCACATCCTGTGGTCCATTGCCCACCAGCAGGGCTTCAAGCTCCCCGTCAAGAACTACTTCGACTTCGTCGAGCTCATCACCTCCCGTCCGGGCAAGGTGGGCAGCCTCGACGACTACCTGAAGATCCTCCACACCTGGACGGAGAAGATCCAATCCTCTCCCAGCGCCATCGAGCGCTCCGTCTACGAGGTGATTGGCAAGGAGTACCGGGGCAGCCGCGTCACGCAGATCGAGCTGCGCTTCAACCCCATGAAGCGCAACCTCTCCAGCGAGCTGGACCTGGACCACATCATCCACGCGGCGCTGCGGGGCATGGACCGCGCGGTGCTGGAGTACGGCGTGAAGGTGGGCCTCATCTTCTGCTTGGCCCGCGAGTTCGACCACAAGCTCAACAGCATCATCGTGGAGAAGGCCATCAAGTACCGCACGCGCGGCGTGTACGGCATCGACCTGGCCGGCACGGAGCGCGACGCCATGGAGCACAAGCCCGCGCTGTCGCAGTACGAGGACCTCTACGCCCGCGCGCGCAAGGGCGGCCTCAAGTGCACCGTGCACACCGGCGAGACGGCCGGCACGGGCGCGGAGGGCCTGATGGCGGTGGTGGAGAAGCTCAAGCCGAACCGCATCGGCCACGGCATCCGCGCCGCGTACGACGAGTCCGCGATGAAGATCCTGCGTGAGAACAACATCACGCTGGAGCTGTGCCCCACGTCCAACATCCACACCAAGGCGGTGGCGGACCTGAAGGAGCTGGAGCACATCATGCGGACGTTCTGGGACCGCAAGGTGAAGTTCACCATCAACACGGACGGCCCCTACCTGCTGGAGACGGACATGCGGCGGGAGATTGAAATCGTCGAGTCCAACGGCCTGCTCTCCACCGAGCAGGTGGACCAGGCGCTCGCGTGGGCGCGCGAGGCGTCCTTCATCCCGGCCTGACATGTACGGCTTCACTCGCGCACTGCTGTTCACCCTGCCCCCGGAGCCCGCGCACCGGCTGGGCATGTCCGGGCTCGCGGCCCTGGGCAGGTGGCCCGCCCGCTGCCGCGCCATGCGCGAGCACACGCTGCGCCTGGCGCCCATGGACCTGTCCGTGGAGCTGGCGGGGCTGAAGTTCGCGCACCCGGTGGCGCTCGCCGCCGGGTTGGACAAGGACGCGGAGGCGGTGGACGGGCTGTTCGCCTGCGGCTTCTCCGCGGTGGAGATCGGCACCGTCACGCCGAAGCCGCAGCCGGGCAACCCGAGGCCGCGCCTGTTCCGGCTGCCGGAGCACCGCGCGGTCATCAACCGCATGGGCTTCAACAACCACGGCGCGGCCACCGCGGCGGAGCGGCTGAAGGGCCGGACGTGGAAGCCCGGCCCGCTGGGCGTGAACATCGGCAAGAACAAGGACACGCCGCTGGAGCGCGCGGTGGACGACTACGTGGCGTGCGTGGACGCGCTCGCGGCGCTCGGGGATTACGTCGTCGTCAACGCGTCCTCGCCCAACACGCCGGGCCTGCGCAAGCTGCAGGAGCCGGAGCAGCTCTCCGCGCTGCTGCTCGCGGTGCGCGAGCGGATGGAGGCCGTGGCGCCGGGCACGCCGCTGTTCCTGAAGATCGCCCCGGACCTCACGCCCGAGGCCGTGGATGAGGTGGTCGACGTGGCGATGGAGCGCGGGCTGTCCGGGCTCATCGCCACCAACACCACGCTCACCCGCCCCTTCGAGCACGTGCACGCGAAGGAGGCCGGCGGCCTGTCCGGCGCCCCCGTGCGTGAGCTGTCCAACGCGGTCATCCGCCGCGCCTGGCAGCGGAGCCGGGGCACCCTGCCCCTCATCGGCGTGGGCGGAGTGTTCACCGCCCAGGACGTCTACGAGAAGCTGCGTGCGGGCGCCACCGTGGTGCAGGTGTACACGGGCTTCATCTACGAGGGCCCGGGCATGGTGGACCGCATCCTCCCGGAGCTGGGCGCCCTGCTGGCCCGGGACGGCTTCGCGTCCGTGCGCGACGTGATTGGCGTGGACGCGCATCCGGGCACGCCCGCCGTTCCCGTGTAGGGCCGCCGCCCTCCGTCCTCTTTCGAGCAACGACCCTGCCCTCTGGGGCAAGTTTTCACGTGGCCTACCCAATGGCACTTGCTCGATATCGCTCGACCATATCCGGCCGACGCATATCCCGGAGTTGTCCTCGTTCTTGCAAGGCACCTTGGCATCGCAGCCCAGTTGCAACAGCCGCCAACCTATGGCTCGCGGATGTAGCCAATTGAGTGGATGTAGCGCCATCCGCGTCAGCGCGTCACGAACACCGCAGTTTTCGACGAAATGACCGAGCTTTGGACCATGCGCCCTCAGGGTTCGGCCCTACTGCGCCCGGCCCTGGCCCTGACAGCACTCAACGAAAGTCAGGCTTGGGCTGATCAGCGACAAAGGCATCCTCAGCACGTGGGACATGGTCCACGAACTCGTCCTCGACGCCATCTGATAGCCCGTGAAGCCGCTGCTGGGCTGCACGACACAAGCCCACATCTAGCACCAACCGATTCACTGATGGGTCAGGCGTGCCCCTCACTCAAGGGCTACTTCGCACGCAGTGCCTGACACGCCAAGAATTCGCCTGTCACCGAGCATCCAAGATCGACTTCAACGGAGACAGCATGAACTTCAGCTCGACCAGCATCAAACTATTGGCAGCAGCGACTGTCGTGACACTGGCAACTGGATGTACCAAGCACACAATGGGTTACCGGCGTCCTGAGCGATGGGAGTACGTCCGCCTGCCGCCCATTGAAGCCGTACCCAACCAAAGTCCACTCATGAAGGCCGCGCGATACCAAATCCAGGTCTGTGAGAATATCGCAGCCGGCTATGCTGAGCTATCAACAAACAGCAGCAAAGAGGGGACGTTCTACAAGGTCATCGGCCCAGTCCTGACGGCAGTAGGCGCAGCATCCACTGCTACGTCGACGCTGCTAACCAAAGACTCGGATGAGCAAAAAGCATTTGCCATCACAGGAATCAGCGCCACTTTGATTGGTGGAGCATTGGCAATCAACACTGCCTTCACTGGAGATGCCCGTTCAGAAAGCTATTCAAAGGCATCGGCAAGCGTATATGGCGCGGCCGACAAATTCCGCGAAGCCCTGCGCGGCAAGATCGATGCCTCGGATGAGGCACTCAAAGAACGGATTTGCTCACTGAGAGCTGCTTGCTTTCAGAATCAGATCAACTTGCGTCCTGTAGGTGACCCGTTTGGCCCAACATCCGGCCAGCCTGGACGGTTCGACGAAAACAAGATTGTCGAACAATACGTAACATCATTCTGCTCGCATGCCTCATCTGAACCCGGATTCAATCTCTCAAGTTGCGGCAGACCAAGCAATGCGTCCAATCCACAGTGCCCTGAAACGGCCTGCGAAGCAGCACTCAAGGACCGTAACAACACGGCCGCCATAGCAAATTGCATGGATTGGTATGATCGCCGCCACGACCAGGGAGATCCAACTGCAACAGATCCAGTCCAGGTACTCCCTAACACCTCAAAAATTGAATAGTGCAGCACTGGTGCATTTCGATCATGCACTCGTGCAGCCCCTGCTGCATCAATTCAGCGGATGAATCTAACCGCTGAGGCGCCATCGTACGGAAGCACGGCCGTCTTGCCAGAGCGCATCTTGCAAATGGCGAGGCGCTTACCGCCTTGGTCCTGGCCGGACTGAAAGTGGGCGGGTCATCCAGCTCCGCCATGGGGCCGCTCGCGTAGGGCTCCCGCTTCCGTCGTCTTTCGAGCAACGACCCTGCCCTGCGGGGCAGCTTCACGCATGTCCTCCCCGCAGCACCTTCCTAGCATCTGGGGGCAGGGAGGCGGACATGCGGACGAGGTCGTGGTGGTGGGCGGTGGCGGCGGCGGGGGGCTTGCTGGGGTGCGGTGCCGGACCGGAGACCGGAGACTCCGGGACGCCGCCGGAGGTGGCGCAGGTCCAGTCACGGATGGAAGCCGCGTGGGGGACCCGCGAGGTGAAGCAGGTGCTCCCGCTTGGCCGGATACCGGGGACGCAGCTGGAAAAGGAGCCGCGTCCCGACCTGCTGACGAACGTCGCGGGCACGCTCTACTTCGTGGTGCAGGAGGAGGATCAGCGCATCGCGTTGTGGAAGAGCGACGGGACGCCCGGGGGCACCGTCGTGGTGAAGGCCTTCAAGCCGACGAACGCGCTGCTGGGCGGCCTGCGGATCACCGGCATGACGCCGCTGGGCTCGCGGCTGTTCTTCCACCTGTTCGAGCCGGAGCTGGGATGGGAGCTCTGGGTGAGCGACGGCACGCCGGAGGGCACGCAGCCCGTCGCGGACCTGGCGGCCGGGCCCGCGGATTCGAACCTGTATGGCTTCACGGAGCTCAACGGCGCGCTCTCCTTCTTCCGGCACGCGCCCTACGGGCAGGGCTTCACGCAGCTGTGGCGCTCGGATGGCACCGCGGCGGGCACGGTCCTCCTGCGGGACTTCGGCCGCTTCACCGGCGCCTTCGGTGAGGTGCTCCCCTCCTCCGGCCTCCGCGTGTTCTTCACGGAGGACTTCGAGGAGACGGTGCGGCTGTGGCGCACGGACGGCACCGCGGCCGGGACGTTCCAGCTGAAGGACTTCGGCATTCCGGGGCTGTACACGGGCACGGTCATGTGGACCCAGCGGGTCGGGGACTCGATGCTGTTCATCCTTCGCGACGCGGTGGGCGGCACGCGCCTGTGGCGGACGGACGGCACCGTCGCGGGGACCCGGATGTTGAAGCGATTGGATGCGTCCTGGGACGTGGATATGGGCGTTCCCCAGCTCGTGGACGGCACGGTGGTGTTCACCTTCACCGATGCCGGCCCCAGCCTGGAGGTCTGGAAGACGGACGGCACGGAGGCCGGCACGATGCGGCTGGACGCGTTCGGCCGGGATGGCCGACTGCTGGGGGTCGTGGGTTCCTTCGCCACGGTGCTCACGCTCACCGATGACGAGCGCTACCTGAAGCTGTGGCGGCTGCCTTTGGCCGGAGGCCTCAAGCAGGGCGTCACGGTCCTCTCCAATCCCTACGCGGATGACCCGCAGGCCGTGCCGGGCCTGCGCAACGCCGTGAGCGTGGGAGACCGCATCTACTTCGCCCAGACGCTGGGCGCCCGCGTCCAGATGCCTCGGGACGTGGAGCTGTGGGTGACGGATGGCACGGCGGCCGGCACGCGGCGGCTGTCTTCGGGCCTCACCCGGCCGGACGTGTATCACTCCCCCCTCTTCGCGCTGGATAACGGCGGCCTGCTGTTCTCCGCGAAGGGCAATGTCTGGGTCACGGATGGGACGGTCCAGGGAACCCGCGCGGTGGACTCGCTGACGGCGGACAAGACGCCGGCGGAGGCTGCGGCCTTCACGCGAGTGGGTGACGACATCTTCTTCCGCGCCATCCCGGGCGCCCCGGGTTTCTCGCTGTGGGCCATTCCAGCCGCGAGCCCCTGATCCGGTAGCCGCCGGTCCTGTCGAAGCGCTCTGCAACGCCGCATTCAGGCAGTCGCCTGATCAGGCTGGGAACCAATCCCGTCCGGGCCCGTTTGGCACAGCTGGCTTGCTATTCCACCTGCCGACCGTGCCAGACTGGCCGGATGAACCGCGTCCTCCTGCTGGCCGGACTGTTGAGCCTCGTTGCGTGCAAGGGCAACATCGGGCCAAACACCAACACCGGCGGCCCCAACAACCCCGAGGATCCCGGCGGGTCCGGGGGCAACCTGGCCGCCGCGTGCGTGGTGCAGTCGGTGCTCACCAATCGCTGCTCTGGCTGTCACGCCGCGCTGCCGACGCAGGGGGCGACGATGCCGCTGCGCACCCTGCATGACATGCGGGTGAGCTCGGCGATGGATGGGAAGCTCAGCAACGCCCAGCGCGCGCTCATCCGCATGCGCGACGACGCGTCTCCGATGCCGCCGGCCCCGCATGAGCGCGCGAGCGCAGCCGAGCTCACCGCGCTCGAGACCTGGATCGGGGAGGGGATGCCCCTCTGCAATGGCACGGGCGGCCCGCCCGTGACCACGGTGCCCGAGCCCAACCTGCTCGATCAGTCCGCGCTCTTCACCTGCACCGAAGGCGTGCGCTCGGATGCGCCGACGCGCATCCGCCGCATGAACCGGCGCGAGTTCACCCGCAACGTCGGGGGCTCGGTCGAGCGCAGCTGGACCGGGTTCAGCTTCTACGACAACCCGCTCGATCCCAGCGCCATCGAGCAGTACAGCTCCTGGGCCACGGACGAGACGCTGGACGAGGCCACGGTGGAGCTCTTCCTGCCGGTGGTCGGCGCGGCCGCCGCGCCGTGGACGATGAACTACCCGGACGGCAACCGGATGGAGCGTGTCTTCACCGACAGCCGCTTCAGGTGCATGTTCGACGACGCGAACCCGAGCGACGCCTGCAAGCGCTTCCACCTGGGCCAGATGCTCGAGTTCGGCGTCTTCTTCCGCCCGCCCACCGAGGATGAGCTCACCCGCCTCACCGCCTTCGCGACCGCGGTCATCGCGCAGGAGCCGAGCTACTCCCCTCAAAACCGCGCGGACTCCATCACGCGGATCTCCAACGCCGCGTGGATGATGACCGGCGCCATGTTCCGCCGCGAGCTGGGCGACAAGCCGGCCGACGGTCGCGTGGAGCTGACCAGCCTCGAGCTGGGCTCGCAGCTGGCCTACGCGCTGGCGGGGCGCGCGCCCTCGGCCACGCCGAGCTTCGTGTGGCCGTACTACTCCGCGCCCCTGGAGGGGCATCTGGCGGACGTGGCCCTTGCCGCGAAGGATGGCTCGCTCACGCAGGATGCGACGGCCACCGCCCTGATCAAGAAGCACCTGGGCGGTGTCGACACCCACCAGAACGGGACACCGCGCTTCGACCTGGTGCAGGACTACAACGAGGAGCAGCGCTCCAAGCGCGGGCAGTACTGGCTGGGTGACGGCGTCGCGGGCTTCTTCCGCGAGTGGCTCGGCTACGGGCACGTGTCCGCGGTGTTCAAGGAGTCCCCGGCGGCGACCTCGCGCTTCGAACTCGAGGGGCTCGGCTACATCAGCTCGGTCTCGTACGACAACCTGCTCACCAACTTCCATCCGCTGGAGCCGACCTTCATCCAGCAGTTCGACGATCTGATCGCCCGGGTGGTGGTCGAGGATCGGGACGTGCTGGCGAACCTGCTCACCACGCGCACCTTCTACGTGCCCTCCATGCAGGACGCGGCGTACGACTCGCACAAGGGCCTCTCGCACCCCTACAACGTCAGCGAGATCCTCCCGGCGACCGTCGCGGGCCGCTGGAAGACGCTGCCTGCCGCGGAGCGCGCGGGCGTGCTGACCCACCCGGTGTGGCTGGCCGCGCACGGCGGCAACTTCGAGGACGATCCGTCCATCGTCCACCGCGGCAAGTGGGTGCGAGAGAACCTCCTGTGCGGCTTCGTCCCGCCGCTCAGCAGCGTGCAGGTGGCGGCCAAGGTCGGCCCTCACGCCGCCGACAAGAACGCGCGCCGCCGCCTGCAGGAGGCGACCGCCGGTGCGCAGTGCCAGGGCTGTCACCGGCTGATGGAGCCGCTCGGCCTGCCCTTCGAGATCTACAACCACGCGGGCTTCCTGCGCGCGCAGGATCACTCGACCAGCGGAGGCTGGACCACGCCGGACGGAAGCTCGACGCTCACGTCGATGCCGGACCCCGCGCTGGACGGCCCGGTGCGCGACGCGGTGGAGTTGAGCGAGCGCCTGGCGACCTCGCGGTACGTGAAGCGCTGCTTCGTGCGGCAGGCCTTCCGCTACTTCATGGGACGCCCGGAGAACCCGAGCGACGCCTGCACGCTGACGCAGATGGAGCAGGCCTATGATCAGAACAGCGGCTCGTTCTCCAAGATGCTGACCACGCTGATGACGAGCGACACCTGGAAGACGCGGCGTGTGCCGCAGGCTGGAGAGTGACTGCCATGTTCTCGCGACGAACCGTCCTGAAGGGCATGGCCGCCGGCCTCTTCGCGCCCTACTTCCACGACGTCTACGCCCAGTCGTCCGCGTTGCCGGCGCGCCTGGTGCTGGTCCTCGAGTGCAATGGCGTCTACCCCCGCGCGCTCCTGAGCACGGGCACCCGCGCGGCGCTGGGTGGCCGCGCCACCACCTCCGACCGCCTCTTCTGGGACGCGTACAAGGACACGCCGCTGGTGCGTGAGGGCGACGACCTCGCCAGCGCGATCAGCCTCGGGCCGCTGGCGGCGTCCTCCGGCAACATCGACCTGGTGAACCGCTCCGCCGTGCTGCTGGGGCTGTCGAACCTCATCGCGGGCGGCGGGCACTCCAGCGGGACGGGCGGGCTGAGCTGCGCGGTGAACGGCGCGGGCGCGACCTTCGACGCGGTGATCGCACCCCGCCTGCGCCGGGGTGCGCCGTTCGACGTGCTGCGCCTGGGCACCAGCTCCGCGCGCGTGTCGATCGTGTACGAAACCTGCGCGCTCGGACCCCGCAAGCCCGCGGGCATCATCGTCAACCCGTCGCTCGCGTTCGACAGCACCTTCGGCTCGCTGCTCGGCGGCTCGACGAATGGGCGCGACCGCAAGATGCTCTTCGACTTCGCGCTGGCCGACTCGCGCAAGGCGCTGGCGGAGTTCAGCGGCAACTCCAACGAGCGGCTGAAGCTGGAGCGCTACGTCTCCTCGCTCGAGTCGCTGCGCACGCGGGAGGAGCAGCTCGCGGGCATGGCGGACCGCGTGCGGCCCTACCTGCCGCTGGCGCCGAAGGACAACCCGCTCCTCACCGGAGCGGGCTCACCGCCCGACTCGCTGAAGTGGTTCGAGGCGCAGTTCCAGATCGCCACGGCGTCCCTCCTGGGCGGGCTGACGAACACGGTCGTGCTGGCGACGGGCACCTCGGGCTTCGACGTGGCCTACGGCCCGGAGGTGAGCGACGTTGCGCGACACAGCCTGCAGCACGGCCTGGACGCGGGGCAGAACTGGGATCGCGTCGCCGAGGTCACCCGCCGCCACGTGCAGCTGGTGGCGAACCTGGCGAGGACGCTGGCCGCCACGCCCGAGGTCGGCGCGAGCGGCTCGATGCTGGATCACACGGCGATCGTCTTCATGTCCGACAACGGCGAGCAGCACCACTCCACCTCGCGGGAGTGGCCGAAGCTCGTGGTGGGCGGCAACGCACTGGGCCTGAAGACCGACGGGCGCACGGTCGTGTACCCGAAGTACGACGCGGCCCGGAACCGGCAGGTCTCCAACCTCTTCAACACGCTCGGCCACGCGTTCGGAGACGCGGACTTCAACACCTTCGGGCAGGAGGGCAGCACGCGCATCGCGCCAGGACCGCTGAGCGAGCTGTACGGCTGAGCCGCGAGAGCGGCCCGCGGAACCCGTGAAGTGCCCGCGGCGGGCACTTGGGCCGTGCCGGTCCTTGGGGGGCATTGCGTTCTTGGATATAGCGGCGCGTATGCCCACCCTCCTCCTCAGCGCGAAGGACCTGCGCGGCCTGTACACCGTCGAGCTCGGTCTGGAAGCCGTCGAGCGTGCGTTCCTGGCCCACGGCCGCGGCGACGCGCTCATGCCCCCCAAGGTGTACCTGTCCCTGCCGAAGTACGACGGCGACTTCCGCGCCATGCCCGCGTTCCTCGACGGCGCGGCCGGCGTGAAGTGGGTCAACGCCCATCCCCACAACCCGCGCAAGCACGGCCTGCCCACGGTGCGCGCCGTCTACATCCTCAGCGATCCGGACACCGCGTCCCCGCTGGCCATCCTGGACGGCACGCTCTTGACGGCGTGGCGCACCGGCGCCGCGGGCGGCATCGCGTCCAAGTACCTGGCCAAGAAGAAGCCCCGCACGCTGGGCCTCGTGGGCTGCGGCGTGCAGGCGCGAGTCCTCATCGACGCGCACCGCGCCCTCTTCGGGGACCTGGAGCTGCTCATGGCGGACGTGTCCCCCCAGGCCGCGGAGGCCCTCCAGAAGGAGAAGGGCGGCCGCGTGGTGAGCCTCCAGGAGGCCTCCGGCGCGGACATCGTCTGCTCCGCCACGCCCGCGCGCGCCCCGGTGGTCCGCCGCGAGTGGGTCCAGCCCGGCGCCCACATCAACGCCATGGGCGCGGACGCCCCCGGAAAGCAGGAGCTGGATCCGCGGCTGCTCGTCGAAGGGCGCGTCTTCATCGACGACGCGGAGCAGGCCCTCCACTCCGGCGAGGTCAACGTGCCGCTGCATGACGGGCTCATCCAGGCGGAGCAGCTCGCCGGCACCCTGGGAGAGGTCGTCGCCGGCCGCAAGCCCGGCCGCACCGGCACGGAGGTCACCGTCTTCGACTCCACCGGCCTCGCCGTGCAGGACGTGGCCCTGGCCCGCGCGCTCTACGACGTCGCGCTGGCGAAGGGCGTGGGCCAGAAGTTCGATCTGGTCGAGGACGCGTAGGCGCCCCAGGCCGTCCCCCACCCGGTGCGTCCTGCCCGCAGGCAGGACCCGTCAGGACGCCCGGGTGTGCAGCTGTAGCTGGGTGACAAAAAAGAGAGCGCTCGCCGGCACCTTGGAGTTTTACCGGCGAGCGCCCCGGGCCGCGTGCCGACTGGCAGGGCCTCGTAAAGTCGCTGGCGGACGTGAAGCGGCCCGAAGGCCCGGCCCCACGCCACCTTCATGTTTTCTGCCGTCCGCCCCGCGTCCCGGGTCTCGGGCCCCGCGCTCGGCGTCCGCTTCCTTCAAAACTCCTGCGTCCCGGCGGCGATTCCTGCACCCGACTGATCCGCCATCACCACGGTGGGCACGCGCCTGCTCACCGGCAACACCCGAGGCGCCACTACCACACCCCGCCCATCAATCTCCACGAAAATCGCGCTATTCCCATCTATAATCCACGCACACGCGGAGCCCACCGGGGAAAGCACCTCCCCCTTCCTACGAACGCACCCGCCCCCAATTGCTTGAGGACGGGCGTGGATTCTCCGGATCGGTCTGACATTTCCCGGCCCTGAAGGGCGGGCTTCAGCCTGGGGCCAGCCCTGCCACCTGGCGGTACAACGTGTCATGCCGGCGCACCATCTTCTCCAGGGACAGCTCCCGGGCGACGAAGCCCCGAGCGGCCTTGCCCATCTTCCGGGCCTCCTGGGGCTGGGCCAGCAGCCGGCGGAAGGCCTGGGCCAGCTGGGCGGGCCGCTCCGGCTCCACCACCAGGCCGCGCTCGCCGTCCGTGATGAGGTCCGGATTGCCGCCCACCCGCGTCACCACCATGGGCAGCCCGGCCGCCATGCCCTCCATCACCGCGTTGGACATGCCCTCCGCGGTGGAGCACAGGACGCCGAAGGTGGCCTGTCCGTAGAGGGCCGGGACGTCGCTCCGGTGCCCCAGGAAGCGCACCCCGTCCTCCACCCCCAGCTCGTGCGCCAGCTTCTCCAGCTCCGGCCGGCGCGGCCCGTCTCCCACGAGCCAGGCGTTCAGCTTCGTCCCCTCATGACGCAGCATGGCAAGCGCGAGGAGCAGGTCCTCCTGCCGCTTCACGGGGTGGTTCATGTTGGCGACGTGGATGACGGTGGGCGCGCCGCCGGTGTCCGGGGTGGCGTCCTTGAGCCCTGCCGCCGCCCTGGCGTCGAAGCGCTGGAGGTCCAGGCCGTTGTGGATGACGGAGATGCGCGCTTCGGGCAGCCCCTCCTCGTGGATGAGCAGCTGGCGGATGGCCTCCGCGTTGGCGACGACGTGGTCCGCCATGCGCGTCATCCGCGCGTGCAGCAGGCGGCGGGCCTTGCCCTGCCAGTGGGACAGGTCCAGGCGTCCGACGATGACCTTCGCGCCCGCGAGCTTCGCGGCCGGCACCGCGATGATGCTGGAGTAGAAGTCGTGCACGTGCACCAGCTGCACGCGGTTGGCCTTGAGCCAGCGGGACATCCGGTGGATCTGCGACAGCGTGTTGGGCTGGAGGAGCGACCCGTCCAGGGAGAACACCTCCGGCGCGTGGCCCAGCTTCCAGACCGAGTCCATCAGCGGCCCCTGGTCCTCCAGCACCGACACCTGCAACCGGTAGCTGGAGGGCAGGCCTCGCAGCAGCTCCAGCACCTGGACCTCGGTGCCGCCAATGTGGAACGACCGGGTGAACTGCACCAGGCGGAGGGGCTCGTGCCCCATCCGCGCATCCTCACGCCGCATGCCCAGACCCCTCCCATGTGGCCACCGGCGCGGTGTTCACCGCCGGCCGCCTCCCCACCGCCAGGGCGCGCTCCCGTGCCTGCGCGATGCGGTGCGCGCTCGCGGCCAGGCCGAAGAGCACGTAGCAGTGCGCGGACAGGATGTAGCCCGAGAACAAGTCACAGATGAGGTAGCCCGCCACCGACGCGGACAGCGCCCGGGCCAGCCACCCCATCTCCGAGTCCGCCGACGCGGCCAACGCCCCGCCCACGGCCCCTCCCGAGAACACCAGGAAGCACAGGAGGCCAATCCACCCGAGCTCCCCGATGACGTCGAGGAAGATGTTGTGCGCCACGTAGGCGCGGTGCGCCTCCGGCGGCGCGTACTGGAACCACGCGTAGCGGAAGCCGCCCGCGCCCACGCCCAGGAGCGGCTTGTCCAGGCTCATTCGACTGGCCACCTGCCACGCGTACACGCGGCCCATGGCGGACGCGTCCTCGTGGAACGTCGCCACCGTCTCGTTGCGCTGCCAGAAGCTCTTGGGCGCGAACACCACCAGGCCCAGCACGAACACGCTGCCCAGCACGATGGCCTGCATGCGGCGCTTCTCACGGATGGCCCACAGCGCCATGGCCACCGACAGGCCAATGAAGCCGCCGCGCGAGTGCGACAGCACGATGGCCACCACCGCCAGCACCGCGGACACCGCGCACAAGAGGCGGAACACCCACGGCGTGCTCTTGCGCGCGAGGAACGCCACCGCGAGCGGCACCACCAGCACCATGTTCATGGCCATGTGGTTGGGGTCCGCGTACACGCCGACCCAGCGCGAGCGGAAGCCCTCCACCATGTCCTCGCCGACGATGTACCAGTTGATGACGCCAATGGACGTCACGATGGCGCCCAGCACCATCGCGCCGCACACCACCGCCAGCCGCTTGCCGCTGGTGATGACGTTGACGAGCGTCAGGTAGATGGCCGTGAGCTTCAGCAGCTCCACGCCCTGGAAGCGCGTCACCTCCGGGTTCACGCTCCACGCCACCGAGCAGAACGCCAGCGACGAGAACGCCAGCAGCGCGATGCCCCGCGCGCCGTCGAAGAAGAGGGGCTCCGCCTTGCCGATGCGGCGCATCACCATCAGGCCCGCGCCCAGCCCCGACGTCAGCAGCGCGAGCCGCAGCGGCTCCAGCGCGGGGATCCACTCACCCGGCACCGCGTACATCACCGCCGCGAACCCCGCGAGCATGTAGAACGCCAGTACGTCGCGACGCTGCCCCTGCGCGCCCGGTCCCATGTACCCCACCCCTTCGCTGTCGGTCGCTCGTCCCGTCACACGCGTGCCCCTGGCCCTCGTGGAATGCCGCTGCTGACCGCCCGGGAACGCGGAGCAAGCGACGCGCTTGCTGCGTGTTCACGTACGGCCAGCGGGCAAGGGGCAAAGCAGCGCGCGTGCCAGGGGCTGGGGGCGAAGAAGGCCCGTATCTTCGGGCGGTTGCGGGACCACTCCGGACCGCCGGGCCGGGCAAGGCTGAAAAAGCTACGGGACCGGCGCGCTCTCCATCGGAAGCACCGCGGAGGCGATCACGTCCAGGCGCCCCTCGCGCAGCCACGCCGGGCCCAGCTCCGCCAGCAGCCGCGCCAGCGTGGAGTTCACCACCCGACGCAGCTCCTCGCGCGCCG
>NZ_JBKGHJ010000099.1:0-19996 GCF_046520365.1 Corallococcus sp. 4LFB | reverse complement strand
GGGAGGCTTCGGGGCGGCGGCGGGCGCCGCGGCTCGCTCAAGCTGCCTCCGCCGGCGCAGGCGGCGGTGGACCTGGGGGCGCGCTCGGTCATCATCGTGGCGGCGGCGCTGTTCCTGCTGCGCTTCCTCACCCGGGCCGCGCTGTTCGTGGAGGCCAAGGTCGCGCAGTCGCCGGAGGGCACGGACGTGGCGCGGGTGCGCGGGCTGCGCACGCAGCTGGCCATCCTGCGGCGCGTGGTGGAGGTGGCGGTGGTGCTGGTGTCCGCGTCGCTGCTGCTCCTCCAGTTCGAGGCGGTGCGCAACGTGGGCATGTCGCTGCTGGCGTCCGCGGGCATCGCGGGCCTGGCCATTGGCCTGGCCGCGCAGAAGTCGCTGTCCACGCTGCTCGCGGGCATCCAGCTGTCCATCACGCAGCCCATGCGCATTGGCGACACGGTCATCATCGAGAACGAGTGGGGGTGGATCGAGGAGATAACCCTCACCTACGTCGTCGTGAAGGTGTGGGATTTGCGCCGGCTGGTCATCCCCATCACGCAGTTCCTGGAGAAGCCCTTCCAGAACTGGAGCAAGGTGTCGCCGGACATCCTGGGCACCGCGGAGCTGTACGTGGACTTCCGCACGGACGTGGCCGGCGTGCGCGCGGAGTTGAAGCGCATCCTGGAGCAGGAGTCGCAGGGGCTGTGGGACGGCAAGGCGCAGGGGCTCCAGGTGACGGACCTGAGCGAGCGCACCATGAAGCTGCGCGCCCTGGTGAGCTGCTCGGACGCGGGCAAGGCGTGGGACCTGCGCTGCCTGGTGCGGGAGAAGCTGGTGGCCTACCTCCAGGCCCAGCCGCACGGGCTGCCGCTGCTGCGCGCGGAGGCCACGCCCCTGTCCTTCCCGGAGGAGAAGTCCGCGGGGCCGGCGCTGCTGCCCGCGCGCAACACCGCCCGCGTGGAGCCCCAGCGCTGACGGACGGCGCTCAGCGCCACGCGCCCACGGAGAGCTTGCGCTCCTCCGCGATGGGCTGGAGCCGCTCGCGCAGCTGTTCGCGCACCTGGTGGAGCCACCAGCCCACCGTGCCCGTGGAGCGGCCCACCTGGGCGCCGATGCTCACGTAGGAGCGCCCTGCGCGCGCAGGTGGAACACCTCCCGCTGCTGCGGCGGCAGGCGGTCCACCGCCTCGCGCAGGTCCTTCTCCTGGATGAAGGTCCAGAGCTCGCCGCCCTCGGCCTCCTGCGGGTCGTCCGCCAGCACCGTCACCCAGCCCGCGTTCACCGCCTTGCGCTGCTCCGCCCGGTGGTGGCGCAACAGGCTGATGGCCCGCGTGTTGATGACCCGCCCCGTCCACGCCCGGAAGGCCTCCGCCCCCTGCAGGTGCAGCCGCTCCTTCCACGCCTCGTCCAGCGCGTGCTGCACCAGGTCCTCCGCGTCCGCCGCGTTCCCCAGGATGCGCTGCGCGTGCTTCAAGAGCCCCGAACGGAACTGCATGACCAGCGCCGCGAACGTCTGCATCTCTTTGTCAGCCATGGAAGTGCCCCCCGAGCCGCGTTCCGTGCACGACCATGATGACAAAGGTTTTCAAATACGGAGGTACATCCTTTCCTGGAATTACCAAGAGTGTCTGGAAAACCTATCCCACCCGGCGATTTCCGCCGCCGCTGTCGCGAATGCATCCAGTGTCTGTCTTTCAGGTGTCCACCGGGGGCAGGGGCGGCGCGATTCCAGACAGCTCCACGCGTGGGCATTGCTCCACGGATCATTCCGCGTGAAACAGCGGGCACCTGCCCCGGGGGGTGATGGCCGGGCGGTTCGCGCTGGACGGGTGGCCCTACTCCTTTCGGGGGAGCGCGTTTTCAGGAGGGATGCAGGAGGCTCCGGGCTCTTCGTTTCCCTGGAGTGCCATGAAGCGTCTGCTCCCCGTCGTTCCCCTGCTGCTGTGGTGCCGGTGACGCTGACGTCGTCCTGCACCGCGGGCGGCCTGGGTGCGCGTGGGGCAAAACGCCCCGGATCCGACAGGGCCGCGCATGAACGGGGCAGAACGCCCCAGGCCCGGTGCGCCGTGCGCGCGTGAAGACACGGCAGGGTTCTTGCTGACACGCCCCTGTCTCACGGCCAGTGCCGGATCCTCCGCCCCACACCCCATACGGATCCGGCGCTGGCCGCCGGGGCAGGAAGGCGGCAACCGCTCATGCTCGAACCACGGCGCCCCGAGTCGGCCGTTCGCGACGTGCTCCCCTACCGGAAGCCGAAGCTGGGACGGGACTACTGGATCAAGGACGACGTCCTGCCCAACGCGCTGGAGGTCTACGAGCGCAACCTGGCCCGCGAGGACTGGACGATGGGCGCCCCGTGGCGGCCGGAAATCTGGCCCGGCATCCGCGCGCCCCACGCGCTCACGCCCGAAGAGCTGGCCCCCGTGGAGCGGTGGATCTGTGAGCAGGCCGGCGTGCGCGCCCTCAAGCAGGAGGCCCCGGCGCAGGGCTCGCTGTCCCACAACCACGTGCAGCTCGTGGGGGAGAAGGAGTCCACCGCCAAGCCACACGTGGACTCGCTGGCGCTGTGCGACTTCGCGGGCGTCATCTACCTGCACCCCAAGCCGCCCGCGAAGCACCTGGGCACGTCCTTCTACCGCCTGCGCCTCCCCAGCGGCGGCCTGGGCGGCAACACCTGCCCTCCCGGCTGCGTCAACCTCACCCAGGCCTTCGGCGTGACGAAGCTGCCCGCGAACGCGTGGGTGCAGGACGTGGAGGTGGAGAACGTCTTCAACCGCCTCATCGTCTACCGGGCGGACTTCGTGCACTCGGCGACCGCGTACTTCGGGCAGGGCGACAAGCGGAACAAGCGCGCCACCGCCCTCTTCTTCTGGAAGGCCGTGCGCTGAAGGCTACGGCGCCCGCGCGTCCAGCATCCGCGCCAGCATGTCCGCGCTGCGCTCGCTGCTGAACTGCTCCTCCACCTTGCGGCGGCCCGCCTCGCCCAGCCGCACCGCTTCGGCCGGATCCCTCGCCAGCTTCTCCAGCTTCTCCGCCAGCACCGCGGGCGCCTGCGGCGGCACCAGCACGCCGTCCACGTCGTCGTCCACCAGCTCCTTCACGCCGCCCGCGCCCGTCACCACCACCGGCACGCGCATGGCCATGGCCTCCATGATGGCCACGCCCAGCGGCTCCTGGAGGCTCGCCAGCGCGAAGAGGTGCGAGCGCTGGATGCCGTCCTTCACCACGTCCTCGCTCACCGCGCCCAGCAGCGTCACCGCGTCCGTGAGGCCGTCCTGCGCGAGCTTCGCCTCCAGCACCTTGCGGTACGTGGTGCCACCCGCCTCGTCCTCGCCCGCGATGGACAGCCGCGCGTCGATGCCCTTCTTGCGCAGCATCCCCACCGCGTCGATGAGGTCCGCGTGCCCCTTGCACGGGTTCAGCCGGCCGCACGCGAACAGCCGCAGCGGGCCCTCCCCGGACCACGGCGCGTAGGGCACCGTGCGCTGGAAGCGCGACAGCTCCACGCCCATGGGCGCCAGCTCAATCCGGTCCGGCAGGCTCCCGGCCAGCTCCTGGCGCACCTCCGCCAGCAGCTTCTTCGTGATGACGAAGGCGAACTTCGCGTGCCGCCACTTCTCCCGCTGGTTCGGCCCGTAGTCGTCCAGCGGCCCGTGCAGCGTCATGCTGTACGTGAGCCCCGACAACAGGTGCGCGAACATGGCCACGTGCGCCGCGTTGGCGCAGGAGTGCACGTGCACGTGCGTCCAGCCGCGCTCGCGCGCCAGCGACGCCAGCCGGCCGCCCATCACCGCGAACGCCACCAGCTGCGCGCGGCCCTTCGCGTCCAGCCCCTCCGCCCGGGCGATGGAGGCCAGCACCCGCGCCCAGCCCGTGGGCATGGCCCGGGCAATCTCCAGCGCGGCCCGCAGCACGCCCAGCGGCGGCGGCGGCGCCAGGTACTCCGTGCGCGACATGGCCTCGCGGGCCCAGCTGTGGCTGATGATGCGCGCGGGCGGCGGACGGGTGGACACCAGCTCCGGCGACACCCCCTTCCCCGGCAGCGCCTGCAGCTCGCGCCAGAAGAAGATGTGGGTCTGTCCGGGGAACTCGGGAATCAGGTAGCCGATCTTCTGCACGCCCCATCCATAACACGCCGCGTCCCCCTCGCTCCCCGGGCCCGGCGGGGGCCACGGGGGTCCGGCGGGGGTGTCAGGCGTGACAGCAGACCGGCGGCGCGCTCCTTCGCCTGCCCGCCCGCCCGGGTCGTTGGGCCATGACGCCTCATTGCGTTATACCGTCCGCGCTCCCATGTCCGCCGATTCGAGCCCCCCGTCACCCACCGAGGAGACCCCGCCCGCGAGCGCCGTGCCCTCGCCGGAACTGTCGCGGCTGTGGTTCGCGCTGGACCGCCGCGCCTGGTCCTACCTGGTCGTCGTCCCCGCCCACCCCGGCGCCCCCGCGTTGGACGCGGCCCAGGCGCTGATGGAGGCCGGGTCGCCCTACCCGGAGCCGCCCCTGCGTCTGGTGGACGCCACCGGCATCGAGCCCGCCGGCGCCCCGCGCATGGTCCTGGAGGTGCGCCGCCGCGTGGAGCAGGGGGAGCGCGTCATCGTGGTCATCGACTCGCTCCTCACCCACCCGGCGAGCCTCCCGCTGGCCCTGGCCGCGGACACCGCCCTGATGGTCGTCACGCTGGGCGAGACGGACTTCGGCTCCGCGCGGAAGACCCTGGAGCTGGTGGGCGAGGACCGCTTCGCCGGCAGCGTCACCTTCCCGCGTCCCACGAAGAAGCAGAAGCGCGCCGACGCCGCCAGGAAGAAGAAGCCATGAGCCCTTCCGACTCCCCCGCTGTCCCGGCCCCCCGGCTCAGCGTCGTCATCGCCACGTACAACCGGCTGCCCCTCATCACCCGCCTGCTCCAGCAGCTGGCCGGCCAGACGCTGCCGCCCGAGGACTTCGAGGTGGTGGTGGTGGACGACGGCTCCGCCACCGACGTGAAGGGCCCCCTCCTGGCCCTGAAGCTGCCCTACACCCTGCGCGTGGAGGTGCAAGCGAACGCGGGCGCCGCCGCCGCGCGGCACCGGGGCGTGCTGGCCGCCCGGGGCACCACGGTGCTCGTCACGGATGACGACATGCAGGTGGCCTCCGACTTCCTCGCGCGCCACCTGGCGCACCACCCGCCGGGCTCGCGCAACGTGGTGCTGGGCCGCATCAGCCCGGACCCCGAAATCGGGGAGATGCCCCTGTTCGAGCGCTGGTACGCGCACCTCAACAACCGCATGGCGGAGGAGCTGTCCGTCCCCGGCGCGAAGGCGCGCGGCAACCACCTGTACACGGGCAACGTGTCCTTCCCCCGCGCGGACTACGTGGGCGTGGGCGGCTTCGACAAGACGCTGGGCCAGTCGGAAGACGTGGAGCTGGGCGTGCGCCTGGAGAAGGCCGGCTGCGCGTTCCTCTTCGCGCCGGACGCCTACGTGCTGCACGGCAGCGACCACGTCAGCTTCGAGAAGTGGATCCGCCGCGCCCACCGCTACGGCATGTTCGACACCCACGTCTCCGTGAAGCACCCGGACGTGAAGGGCGTGAACCCCTGGCGCCTCTTCTTCGAGACGAACCTGCTGTCGCGCCCGCTGCTCGCCTCCGCGGTGGTGGCGCCGGAGGCGTCCCGCAAGCTGACGGAGGCCGTGGTGAAGGCCTCCACCGTCGCGGACAAGCTGGGGCTCACCGGCGCCGCGTTCGCGGGCACCTCCGTGGCGTACGGCATGGAGTACCTGCGCGGCGCCCGCACGGAGGCCGGCGGCTGGCGGGGCGTGGCCAAGGGCGTCGCTCGCTACCTGCAGGGCCGGGGAAACCCCCAAGGATGAAAGCCATGTTCGGAGCCCTCATCTCGGACGCGCTGGAGATGGCCAAGGCGGCCACCGGTTCGTCGGACGCGAAGTCCATCGCCAAGGTGGTGCTGACCAGCGACTCGTACCGCATCACCGCGCTCAACCGCGCGCGGGAGGCGGCGCTCGCCCTGCACATCCCGCTGGTGAACCACGTGCTGCGCGTGGCCCAGACGGCGGTGATGGGCATCGAGATTGGCAAGGACGTGACGCTGGGCAAGGGCGTGTACTTCGTGCACAGCCTGGGCGTCGTCATCGGCGGGGACGCGCGCATCGGCGACCGCGTGCGCTTCTACGGCAACAACACCGTGGGCACCGCCAAGGACAACGGCTACCCGGTCATCGAGGACGACGTCTGGCTTGGCGCGGGCGCCCGCATCCTGGGGCCCGTGCGGATTGGCGCGCGGTCGCGCATTGGCGCGAACGCCGTGGTGCTCCAGGACGTGCCGCCGGACAGCGTCGCGGTGGGCATCCCCGCGCGCATCTTCCCGCGCAAGGACCAGGACGAGGTCCCGCTGTAGCCGTCTCGCTGTTTCAAGTGGATCCGCTGTGCCGGGTTCGTTCCGGGGGATGCGTTGAAGAAGGTCATGGCAGACAGGGCGAAGCACGCGCGGTGGAAGCGCACCGTCATCCTCACCTGCGCGGTGCTGGGCAGCGGCGCGGGCGTGGCGATGGCGCAGCAGCAGGACACCGCCGCGAAGGACGCCGCTCCCTCGAAGGACACCGCCGCGCAGCCCGCCCCCACGGACACGGTGGCCGTCTACGACGGTGGCCTCCAGGCCGGGTGGAAGGACATCGGCTGGGCGCCGCGCGAGCTTCCCAAGGGCGCGCCCGCGCGCCTGCGGATGTTCAACTACGGCGGGTGGATCCTCTACCGGCCCAAGCTCCCGGGCGCGTACGGCGCGCTGCGCTTCCGCTTCACCGCCCCGGAGTCCTACGGCGAGTTCCTGGACGTGCGCCTGGACGCCCCCGGCGCCGCCACGTTCCCGCACGTGCGGATCAGCCCGGAGTTCATCGTCAAGAAGGACCGCGAGTGGGCGGAGGTCGTCGTCCCCATGGAGGTCCTCAACCCGCGCAGTGAGCCCTTCGACCGCCTGGTGTTCCGCGCGTCGAAGGAGGTGGCCCGGGACTGGGTGCTCTTCGACAAGGTGGCTCTGGTGCCGCTGTCGCCGGACGTCGCCGCTGCCCGGGCCGCGGGCGGAGGGCGCGTGGGCCGGGGCGACGGCCGCGAGTCGAAGATGGTCATCGACTGCACCGCGCCGTCCAAGCCCATCAGCCCGCTCATCTACGGCATCGCGCTGGACGGCAACAAGGAGACCACGGACACGCACCAGTGGAAGCTGGGCGCCACCATCCGCCGCTGGGGCGGCAACCCCACGTCCCGCTACAACTGGAAGCTGGGGCGCGCGTGGAACACCGGCAACGACTGGTACTTCCGCAACGTGCAGCTGGGCTTCGGCGCGGAGGACTTCCTGGAGTCCAACCGTCAGCACAACGTCCAGTCCGCGCTCACGCTGCCGCTGATTGGCTGGGTGGCCAAGGACACGTCCTCCGTGGGCTTCCCGGTGGCCGAGTTCGGCCCGCAGCAGGCCCAGGACGACACGGAGCCCGCGGGCGGCAACGGCGTGCGCCGCGACGGCACGCCCCTGGTCCCCGGCGCGCCCACCACGACGAGCGTCCAGGCCCCGCCGGAGTTCATTGGCGAGTGGGTGAAGTCGCTCAAGGCCGCCAAACGCGGCGTGAACATGTACATCCTGGACAACGAGCCCGCCCTCTGGAGCTCCACGCACCGGGACGTGCACCCCGAACCGCTCACCTACGACGAGCTGCTCAAGCGCACCATCGACTACGGCAGCGCCGTGCGGAAGGCGGATCCCGAAGCGGTCATCGCCGGTCCCGCGGAGTGGGGCTGGACGAACTACTTCTGGTCCGCCGCGGACTTCGCCCCCGGCCGCCCGCCGTACACCGACCGCCGCGCCCACGGCGACGTGCCCCTCCTGCCCTGGTACCTGCGCGAGCTGCGCGACTACGAGAAGAAGACCGGCGTGCGCCTGCTGGACGTGGTGGACGTGCACTTCTACCCGCAGAGCAACGTGGGCCTGGGCATGGAAGGCGCCACCGACCCGGACACCAACGCGCGGCGGATCCGCTCCACGCGCGCGCTGTGGGACCCGACCTACAAGGACGAGTCCTGGATCGCCGAGCCCATCCAGCTGATTCCGCGCGTGAAGCAGTGGATTTCGGAGAACTACCCCGGCCGGGCCTGTCCATTGGCGAGTACAACTTCGGCGCCATGAAGCACATGAGCGGGGGCCTGGCGCAGGCGGAGGCCCTGGGCCGCTTCGGGCAGCAGGGGCTCACGTCCGCGTTCTTCTGGCAGTACCCCGCGGAGAACAGCCCCACGTTCTGGGCGTTCCGCGCGTACCGCGACTTCGACGGCAAGGGCGGCCGCTTCCAGGACAACGGCCTGTCCACCACCGCGCCGGAGGGCACCAGCCTCTTCGCGTCCCGCGACGCGTCCGGCAAGAAGCTCACGGCCGTATTGCTCAACTTCGACCCCGAGCAGCCCGCCCAGGCGCAGCTGGAGTTCAAGGGCTGCGGCTCGCTCAACACCGTGCGCGTCCTGGGGTACTCGGGCGCGCCCGGCGGTTTCACCGAACAGGCCACCGGCAAGAAGGCCGAGCAGGCCCTGTCCCAACGCCTTCCCCCCTACTCCATCACCGTGCTGGACCTCACGGTGAAGTGAAGACGACGCCTTGACCACCGCACACGCCCCCGCCGCCGCCTCCCGCCCGCGCCTGAACATCGGCCAGCTCGCCATCGACCAGCTCACCTTCCCCCAGGCCATCACGGCCATTGGCGAGCTGGTGGACGCGCACCAGGGCGGCTACGTCTTCACCGCCAACGTGGACCACGTCGTCCTGGCGGAGACGAACACGCGCTTCCGCGACGCGTACTCCAAGGCCACCATCTCGGTGGTGGATGGCATGCCCATCGTCTGGGCGTCGCGCATGCTGGACGTGTCCCTGCCGGAGCGCATCGCCGGCTCCGACCTCATCCTCCCGCTGGTGAAGCTGGGCGCCGAGCGCAAGTGGCGCATCTTCCTGCTGGGCGCGGGCCCGGGCGTCGCGGAGAAGGTGGGCAGGCAGTTCCAGGCGCAGTACCCCGGCATCGAAGTGGTGGGCTGGGACTCGCCCATGGTGAACCTGGACGCGGGCGACGCGCAGAACGACCCCATCGTCGCGCGCATCCGGGAGCAGGACCCGCACCTGCTCTTCGTCGCGCTGGGCAGCCCCAAGCAGGAGGTGTGGATTTCCCAGGTGGCCCAGAAGCTGGGCCCCACGGTGGCCATCGGCATCGGCGCGGGGTTCGACTTCATCGCGGGCACCGCCAAGCGCGCCCCCGAGTGGATCGCCAAGGCCGGCTTCGAGTGGCTCTACCGCCTCACCCACGAGCCCAAGCGCCTGTGGCGCCGCTACATCCTCAATGACTCCCAGTTCGGGGTGATCCTCCTGCGCGAGCTGTGGAAGCGCACCCGGGGCTCACAGGAAGGCTGAGTCCTGGAGGACTCGCATGACTGGCCGTATGCCCTTGATTTCTAAGGCTGAGGCGCTTTTCCCCTCTCTGGACAGTTACAGCCAAGCTTGAGTATTCTTGCCCCGCACGCCTTTCGCGGGGTGCTTCTTCCAGTCAGACGCGGGTTCCGCACGCCGGGGCGCTGAGGTGAAGCGTGGGCGGACGGGCCGGGGTGTGCGCTGGGCAGCGGCCTCCCGCGTCCGGGGTGTGCCCACCCGTAGGCCCCTGGACGTTCCCCCATGTCATCCGCTGTCTCCCGTTCGTCGCCCCGTTGGGCGGCGCGACTCGTCGTGTTCGCGGCGTTGCTGCTGTCCGCCTTCAGCGCGCCGGCCAGCGCCGCCACCAACACGGAGGCCACGCAGAAGGCCATCCAGTTCCTCAGCGCGGACGTGGCCAACTGGACCACGTCGCAGAACTGCATCGCGTGCCACCGTCAGGGCGCGGCGGTGTTCGGCCTGTCGAGCGCCAAGGCCAATGGCTACAACATGGCGCAGGCCACCTCCAACGGCCGCACCATCCAGGGCAACCTGGACCTGCTGAGCGCGCGCATCAAGACGGACCAGCTGCCCGCGGGCAACTGGCTGCACGTGGGCAGCGCGTACCCCAACGAGAAGACGAGCTGGGCGTCCTTCGGCCTGGCGGGCTTCGACCGGTACGTGTCCACGCAGTACAGCAGCGCGCTGGTGATGGCGGCCAACTGGGCGCTGGGCATCCAGCAGGCCAGCGGCCGGTGGCCGGAGGACCACATCAACTTCCCGGTGGACCACGGCAGCGTGCCGCTGACCGCGCGCTTCATCGTCGCGCTGTCGCAGGCCAAGCAGCGCGTGGACCCGGCGAAGGCGGCGCAATACCAGGCGGCCATCGACAAGGCGGCGGCGTACCTGCGCGCGAACCTCAACAACAACGACACGTCCGGCACCGGTGACGGCATGCCGTACACGTTCCAGAAGTCGTGGGCCATCGTGGGCCTGAAGGCCGCGGGCGCGGGCACGGGCAACGTGAACACCACCGCCATCACCACGCTGGCGAACCAGCTGGTGGCCATGCCGGCGGTGAGCGGCAAGGGCTGGGGCAACCTGCCGTCGGAGGCGTCCAACGACTTCGCGACGGGCATTGGCGTGTACGCGCTGTGCCTCGCGGGCCTGGAGCCGGCCAGCAACGCGCGCCTGTTCAACGCCATCGAGTGGCTGAAGTCCCGCCAGGCGGCGGACGGCAGCTGGGGTTCGGGCACGGCGACGCCGGACATCCCGACGACGTTCGCGTCGCTGGGCCTGGCGTGCTTCGGCGACTTCAGCGTGGAGGTGTCCGTGGTGGGCGAGGACACGAAGATGTTCCCCATCTACGACCCGGCCGCGCAGGAGACGACCTACACGTTCAAGGTGAAGAACCACGGCTACCAGGCGGACACGTACACGCTGAGCGCCGCGGGCGGCCTGCCCGGCTGGACGGCCACGCTGAGCCGCCCCACGGTGTTCCTGGCCTCCGGCGCGGAGTCCACGGTGACGCTGACGGTGCGCGCGCCGGCGAACCTGCTGCCCTCGCTCCTGTCGGAGGTCACGGTGACGGCGGCCTCCGGTGGCGCGCCGGGCGTGTCCGCTTCGGCTCGCGCGAAGACGTATACGCCGCCGCCTCCTCCGGTGACGGGCGTGGCGACGACGACGGCCATCCTGACGCCGGCGGCGAACGCGCAGGTGACCATTGGCCAGGCGACGCTGCTGTCGGCGCGCGTGCGGGACGCGTCGAACAACGTGGTGACGGGGCCGCTGAAGGGCGTGGTGACCTTCTTCGTGGCGGGCGTGGCGATTGGCGCGGATGACGACGCGAACGGCGACGGCGTGTTCAGCCTGCCGTGGAGCATCGCGACGGACACGTGGACCGCCACGGGGGCGCAGGACTACCGCGCGGTGTACTCCGGCGTGACGTTGCAGCCGAACAGCCAGAACCTGCTGGGCAGCACGGCGGCGCAGACGCTGATCATCAATGCCTATCCGTACACGCCGCCGGAGGTCATCATGGGCAACCAGCCCGCGTTCCTCCGCGAGACGACGCTGTCCGTGTGGGGCTTCGTGAAGCCGGCCACCAACGGCGCGGTCATCACCTACGCGGCGTTCATCGTGAACGGCGGCGCGCCGGTGGTGGTGAACCCCGAGCTGAGCGGCGGGCTGGTCTTCACCCCGGTGGAGCTGTCCGAGGGGCCGAACATCATCCAGCTCACGGGCCGCGACAGCCTGGGCGGCGTCACCACGAAGCAGATCAACCTGACGGTGGACCGCGTCCCGCCGGTCATCACCATCCAGTCCCCGGCGCAGGGCCAGGTGGTGGGCGGGCTGGTGGACGTGACGAGCCTCATCGACGACCGGACGCCGACCCGCGTGCAGACGCAGTGGGTGAACACCACGCTGCTGGAGTTCGGCACCGGTTCGGTGACGCACCCGGTGAGCCTGCCGAACTTCGGCGAGCAGGGCATCCTGGTGCGCGCGACGGACTCCGCGAACAACGTGACGGAGGCCGTGGTGCACGTGTTCGTGGACTCCGGCACGCCCACGGTGACGACGGACCCCGCGGACGGCGCCACGTTCGGGCCGCGCGCGAACAACACGCTGCCGTATGTGATTCGCGTGTCGTCCGTGTCCGCCACGACGGTGAAGCTGGGCAGCCAGATGTTCCAGCTGCCGCGCGGCGGCGGTGAAATCCAGACGTCGGTGACGCTGGCGTCGGGCGTGAACACGCTGACCATCGACGCGACGAACGAGGCGGGCCGCACGACGCGCGTGACGCGCACGGTGCGCTACGACACGCAGGCGCCCGTGGCGACGCTGTTGACGCCGGCGCCGGGCAGCACGGTGGGCGGCGTGGTGACGCTGACGGCGCGGGTGACGGACGCGCTGAGCAGCATCAAGAACGTGGCCTTCACGCGGGACGGGTCAGGCATCCGCGCCGGCACGCTCCAGTCGAACGGCACGTGGATCGCGGAGCTGGACACCCGCGAACTGCTGGATGGCACGCACACGGTGGACGTGTGGATGACGGACGCGGTGGACAACTTCGTCATCCAGAGCTTCAGCTTCACGGTGAAGAACAACTAACCGTCTGCCATTGACGGCGGTGCCCCAGCGGGGCGGGAGGTCCGAGAGGGCCTTCCGCCCCGTTGTCTTTGGGGGTGTCATGGGCCGCATGGACGCACACAGGGCCGGCGTGTGGATGTTGTTGTTCGTGCTGCTCACGGGCTGTGCCGGTGGGCCCACGGTGCGGCTGCGCACGGAGCGGGGGACTCGGACGTATGCGCCGGTGAGCTGGGACCGGCGGGTGCCGGTCAGCGCGCGGGAGTTCGAGGAGGCGCTGGCGCGCTTGGTGCTGGAGGTGCCGCTGATGGTGCGCTCACCGAGGGTGGTGCGCGCGGTGGCCAGGAAGGGCGCGGAGTTGGACCGGGGACTTGGGTTCATGCTGCGGGACCGGTACGGGCGGTGGTGCCGGGCGCACGAGGCTCCGGGGGATTGTCTGTCGTTGCTGGAGGACGGCGCGGGCTTCGGCGAACTGGACCGGCTGACGCTCGCGGTAGGCATGTCGCTGGACCCGCTGCGCGCGAGTATCGGGGAGGCGCTGGAGGACACGGTGAACCCGGCGTTCTTCGTGTCCGTGGTCTCGGGAGCGATTGCGTCCTGGGTGGTGTTGGCCGCGGCACCGGAGCCCGTGTTCACCAAGGTTGCCGCAGTGATTGCCGCTGTGTTCCTGGCGTACGTGGGGGTGCAGTCGTTCCTTGCGGTGGTCCGGGCGTGCGGCGCGTTGAAGGCGGCGACGGACAGGGCACAGACGTTCCAGGAGCTGGAGGAGGCGGCGGAAGTCTTCGCGCAGGCCCTGGGACCGGAGGTGGCGCGCATCTTCGTGCTCGCGGTGACGGTGCTGGTGAGTCACGGCGTGACGGTGGGGCTGTCATCCGCGCTCACGTTGATGCCGGGCTTCCCGGACGCGGTGCGGTTGGGCTCGGCGCAGGCGGGCTTCAGCGTGGCGCGCGTGCTGGACGTGAGCGCGGTGGCGGTGGTGGACGGAGTGGTGGAGGTGACGCTCGCGTCCACGGCGATGACCATGGCCACGGTGGGCCCGCCTCCTCCGAGCAGCTCGGGAGGACCGGGCAAGTGGGTGCAGGTGAACGAGTCGATGTCCGACCGCGCCCGCGACTATCAGGCCCAGGTGACCGGAGCGCCGAAGGGCTCCGCGTACCGCATCAAGCAGGGGGACGAGGAGGTCGACTTCGATGGCTTCGACCCGAAGGAGGACCTCCTGCTGGAGGCCAAGGGTGAGGGCTATGCGAAGTTCATCAAGGACAACATGACCCTGAAGGAGTTCTACCGGGGCTTCGACAAGGTCCTTGCCCAAGCCGGGCGGCAATACGCATTGGCCCAGGGAATGCGCGTCCGCTGGATTGTCGCGGAGGAGCGCTTCGCCCAGCTCCTTCGCCGTGCCTTCGAAGGCCTCGGGTACAAGACCTTCGAAGTCGTGCACCACCCTCCGGTGCGCTAAGGGGTTCTGGGATCATGACGGAGACGTACTACTCAGGCTGTTATTGGCTGGCCCGGCAGGAGCCCGTCGAGTCCTGCGCCCGCCGACTGGGTTCGTTCCTCCAAGAGTTGGGCACCCTGGAGCCTTCGTGGAACCGCTGGCACCAGACGGCCGCGTCGTTCGAGAAGGCACGAAAGCGACAGGTGGCTCCGGACGTGGCCACCCTCTCCAAACTCCTGGGGACCAAGGCCAATCGGTTCATGGACATGAGCCGCTTCTGGCTCTGGGCTGGCGAGAACGAAGAGGAGATGTCGAAGGTCATCGGCCACTGCGGCAGCGCCGCGACGCATATGTCTTCCGCCTGTCTGCTTGACGGTCACAGCATGGGCCAGGTCGCGGAGCGGGTGTTGACAGCCCATGTCCTGACCCGAGTGATGCGTGCCATGGCGCTCGCGTGGGAGCCGGAGTTCGGCATCTCCACCTCGCATGAGCATCGGGAACTCCTCACGGCGGGCCGGTTCCCGGAGCCCGGCACCTTCATCGGCTGGGTCACCTACCTCGCCGACTTCCGCGGGCCCGTGCCCCCGCTGCCCTCCCCCGTCCAGGTGGAGCACCTTCCGGACCGGGGCACGCTCATCACCCTCACGCAGGAGAAGTTCTCCGCCTCCAACCCCGCCCACGTCGCCCTCGCCGCGGACGTGCAGGCGCGCCTCCAGGCCGCGGGGCTGCTCACGCCCCTGCGCCCCTGGGGCACTTGAAGCCGCGCGCTTTCAGCGCCCGGGCTTCGACAACCGCCGCAGCAACACCTCGTGCGCCGGGTGGCGGGCCACCATCGACTCCGCGCCCGGCAGCTCGAAGTCCGCGAAGTCGAACCCCGGCGACACCGTGCAGCCCACCAGCGTGTACGCGCCCAGCGGCTCCGCCGCCTGCAGCACCCCCGCCGGCACCAGCACCTGCGGCTGATGGCCCTGCGTCACGTCCCGGCCCAGCACCGGGGACTCCAGCCGGCCGTCCTCGTGCACCAGGTGCAACGCCAGCGGCTCGCCGTCGTGGAACAGCCACAGCTCGTCCGCCCCCACCACCCGGTGCCACGCGGAGAACTCCCCCCGCTGCAACAGGTAGTAGATGGCCGTCCCCGCGGACCTGCGCCCCCGGAGCGTCTGCACCTGGAACGCCGCCCGGTACGTCTCCCGGTAGTATCCGCCCTCCGGGTGGGGCTTGAGGTCCAGCCTGCGCACCAGCTCTTCGACCATGGTGGACCCAGTCTAACGCCGCGCCCCCTCAGGGCTTCTTCTTCTGCTGCTGCATCGCGGACGCCACCAGGTTCATCAGCTTCAGCTGCACCGGCGTCAGCCGCCGCAGGTTGCGCATCAGCCGCCGCATCTCCGGCACCTCCTCGTCACCGCGCGGCCGGGGCTTCTCCTTCGGCGGCGGCGCCGCGAACTCGTCCCCCAACCCCAGCAGGTCGTGCGGCGGGATGTTCAGGACGACGCACAGGCGGCGCAGGTTCTGCACGCTCGGCAGCATGTGGCCGCGCTCCAGCCGGCCGTACACCTCCGACGCCATGCCGATGCGGTCCGCCACGTCCGCCTGCGTCAGGCCCAGCTTCACCCGCACCGTCCGCGCCGCCGCCCCGAGGATTCCCGCCAGTTCAGTGTCCATGCCCTTGCCAGTCCCCGGTGCGAAGCGCCTCCATGGCCTCGGCCGCAGGGCATAACCCTGAAGGTCGGGTCATGTCACCTTACCTCTGGCGTTTTTTCCCACCTCCCACCAGGGCCGGCCCTCCTCTGGCCGCGCAGGGCGGAGCCCCTCTCAGGGCGTGGGCTCCGCCACGGGCGAGCGCCGGCGCTCGGCCGCCGTGAACAGCAGCGCCAGGGGCAGCCCCATGAACACCGCGTGCCACACAATCTGGAGGAACTGCGGGACGCTCAGCAGCCAGGGGAAGTAGCCGCGCCCCAGCAGCTGGAAGTCCACCAGCCACACGAAGATGCCGAAGAGCATCCCCACCGCCGCCTGGAACTCCCAGCGCCCCCGCCCGTCCACCGGCAGCATCGCGTCCAGCAGCGCGTACACCACGCCCCAGCCCGCCATGAGGACCAGGTGCACCCCCAGCCCCACCGCCACCGCCACCGCCGTGGACACCTGCGGCGTGAAGGCCGGCGGCCCCAGCACCACCGCCGCGCTCATCCGCACCGGCACGAGCGGCCCCTCGCCCGCAGCCACCGCCAGCGCCGTCTCCGCCAGCGCCAGCAACACGCCCGCAGCCAGGCCAAACAGCAGCCCGTTCGTCACCGACCAGGGGGTGGGAGTCCTCGGCGCCATGGGTGTGCCTCCTCGGGGGTGCGCGGGCGCCGGAAGCGGGCCCGTCTGTTCAACGCTGCGCACCCCGCGGAAGGGGCAGCCGCCTCGCACCGGTGGCCCGCCCCAGCCCCACCCGGACGGGCGGACGAGGCCCCTCCCTCCCCCTCCCGGACCTACCGCACGGGCAGTCATTTCTTCCCCCACGAATTGGACGGGCCCGTAACTTCTTCAGCCGTCCGGAATGACCCGTCGCGAAAGTGCCCGGAATTCCCAGGAGCCGAGAGCGGGCACGCCGTTCGCAGGAGTGGAGACACGTCGAGGAACCGAACCCGTGTCCCAGTCTTCCGCAAGAAACCGCCTGGTCCTGCCCTACCGCGTCCACTACGCGCCGCCCGCGTGGCGGGAGGTGGGGCGCATGTCCTCGGAGGCGTTCGAGGCCCTGCAGCAGACCCTGGCGCGGCTGGCGGAGCGGTCGAGGAACCACGACTCGGTGGCGGGACCCGCGCGGCACCGCGTGGAGGGCCACGGCCTGGAGCTGATCTACGAGCGGGACCCCCGCGCCAGCACGCTCACGCTGCTCGCGGTGACGCGGGTGGGCTGAGCTCCGGGTCCGTCAGGCGGTGCGGCCGGACAGCCGCCCCACGGTGGCCACCAGCTCGTCCGGGACGATGGGCTTCTTCAACAGCCCGCCCGTGTCCGGCAGCGGCTCCACGCCCACGCCCGACAGCAGCAGCACCGGCACGGCCTTGAGCCGGGGCCAGTCCGCGCGCAGGTGGCGCAGGAACTCCGGGCCATCCATCACCGGCATCCGCAGGTCCAGGAGGATGAGGCTGGGCGCGGGCAGGTGCTGGAGCTCGTCCAGGGCCTCGCGGCCATTGGCGGCGACGGCCACCTCGTAGCCTTCGGCTTCCAGGATTTCAGCGATGGCGGCGCGAGCATCCTCGTCGTCCTCCACCACGAGCACGGGC
Organism: Corallococcus sp. 4LFB; assembly: GCF_046520365.1. Taxonomy (NCBI): domain Bacteria; kingdom Pseudomonadati; phylum Myxococcota; class Myxococcia; order Myxococcales; family Myxococcaceae; genus Corallococcus; species Corallococcus sp. 4LFB. The sequence continues at coordinate 2,812 of NZ_JBKGHJ010000099.1, read as the reverse complement.
TTGTGCGGCACGGGCTTGGCCATGTCCCGCAGCATAGAGACCCCCTCCCCCATACGGACACGCCTTCCCGGAAAACCCCGACCACTGGTGGACAGATGCCGACCCCGGAGGATGACCCCCCTGTGCCCGGGGCGGCCACTCCGGGAGGTCCAGGGCCCTTGCTCCGGCGGCATCGTTTGGGCAAAAACGAACCCTCGGGTCCATCATTCACCGCCAGCTTTCGCCCCCGGGGTTAGGACTCCGGGGCATCCCGAAGGGGAAGCAGGCTCGCAAACGTGTGCTCCCTCACGGGTTCCTCCCACCAGGGGAGCCCGGGGGGTTAGCGGGCCCCGGAGCCCCTTCCTACCTTGGGCCGACCATGTCGCTGAGGAGCCTGGAGCCACCCATCCCCCGTGTCCGCGAGGCCACGCCCTGGAAGGCCCGTGCCTGGCGGGAGCTGGAGGCGGGGCGCGAACGCATCCAGGCGATGCTCGCGCCGCTGCCGGAGGCGGAGCTGATGCGGCAGCACTCGCCGCTCATGTCCCCGCTGGTCTGGGACGTGGCCCACGTGGCCAACTATGAAGAGCAGTGGCTGTTGCGCGCGCTGGGGGCCAGGGCCTTCACCGACCCCGCGTTCGACGCCATCTACGACGCCTTCCGCCACCCGCGCGGCACCCGCGCCGCGCTGCCGCTGCTGGAGCCGGAGGCCGCCTGGGCCTACGCCACCCGCGTGCGCGAGGCGGTGGCCGCGCACCTGGAGACGCTGCCCGAGGCCAGCGCGGATCCGCTGCTCCACGGCGGCTTCGTCTTCGGCATGGTGGCGCAGCACGCGCAGCAGCACGCGGAGACGCTGGCCGCCACGCTGCAACTGATGACGCAGGTGGAGTACCGCCCGCTGGAGGCGCCCCGCCCCCAGCCCGGCGCGGTGCCCCAGCACGAGGTCTTCATCCCGGGCGGCCCGGTGCACCTGGGCAGCGACGGCGCGTGGGCCTACGACAACGAGCGCCCCCGGCACGCCGTGGACGTGGCGCCCTTCCTCCTGGACGCGCACCCCGTCACCACGGGGGACTTCCTCGTGTTCGTGGAGTCCGGCGGCTACGAGGACGCGCGCTGGTGGGATCCGAAAGGCTTCGCGTGGGTTCAAGCGGAGCGGATCCGCCACCCGCTCTTCTGGAGCCCGCGGGGGAAGCACGTCTGGCTGCGCCGCCGCTTCGGCACGCTGGAGCCGCTGCCCAGGGACGAACCCGTGCAGCACGTGTCCTGGTACGAGGCGGACGCGTACGCGCGGTGGGCCGGCAAGCGCCTGCCCACGGAGGCCGAGTGGGAGAAGGCCGCGCAGGGCAGTGACGGCGTCGCGCGCGCGCACCCCTGGGGGGACGCCGCGCCCACGGACGCGCACGCCAACCTGGGCGGGACGCGCTGGGGCCCGTCGCCCGTGGGCAGCCACCCCCTGGGCGGCAGCGCGGACGGCGTCTGGGGCCTGCTGGGCGACGTCTGGGAATGGACCGCCAGCGACTTCCAGCCGTACGCGGGCTTCCGGGCCTTTCCGTACCGCGAGTACTCGGAGGTCTTCTTCGGCGACACGTCCAAGGTGCTGCGGGGCGGCGCCTGGGCGAGCGCGCCGGTCGCGGTGCGCAACAGCTTCCGCAACTGGGATTTCCCCATCCGCCGGCAGATCTTCGCCGGCTTTCGCTGTGCACGGAACGTGAGGTGAGGGTCGCATGAGGATGAGGACGGAGCAGGGCGAGGCGCGCGTCGCGGACGGCGGCTCGGTGCCGGGCGTGACGGTGGACGTGCACGTGAGGCCCGGGGACGCGCTGCGCGCGCTGCGCGCGGAGGTGCTGGAGGGGCTGTGCCGCGGGCCCAAGGAGCTGAGCCCCAAGTGGCTCTACGACGAGCGCGGCAGCCAGCTCTTCGACGACATCACCCGCCTGCCGGAGTACTACCCGACGCGCCGCGAGCGCGAAATCCTGCACGCCCACGCGGACGACGTCGCGCGGCTGAGCGGCGCGGACACGCTGGTGGAGCTGGGCAGCGGCACTAGTGAGAAGACGCGCCTCTTGCTGGACGCCATGGACGCGGCCGGGCACCTCCAGCGCTTCGTGCCCTTCGACGTGAGCGAGGCCTTCCTGCGCAAGGCGGCGGAGAACCTCTCGCGCGAGTACCCGCGCATCGCCGTGCACGCGGTGGTGGGCGACTTCGAGCAGCACCTGGGCCGCATCCCGGGCGGCGGCCGGCGGCTCATCGCCTTCCTGGGCGGCACCATCGGCAACCTGAAGCCCGCGCAGCGCGCGCTGTTCCTGCGCGAGCTGGCGTCGGGGCTCAAGCCGGGGGACGGGCTCTTGCTGGGCACGGACCTCATCAAGGACCGCGAGCGCCTCTTCGCCGCCTACAACGACAGCGCGGGCGTGACGGCGGACTTCAACCGCAACGTGCTGCGCGTGCTCAACCGCGAATTGAAGGCGGACTTCGACCCGGAGGCCTTCGAGCACCTGGCCCCGTTCGACGAGGCGAACAAGTGGATCGAGATGCGGCTCATCTCGCGCAAGGCCCAGTCCGTGTGGCTGGAGGACCTGGGCCGGCGCGTGGACTTCGCGGAAGGCGAATGTCTGCGCACGGAGGTGAGCTGCAAGTTCTGTCGCGAGCAGGTGCAGGCGGAGCTTGGCGACGCGGGCCTCGACCTAGCCGCGTGGTGGACGGACGCGGAGGGGGACTTCGCGCTGTCGCTGGCGATGAAGCGCTGAACCCGGAGCTGCTGGGAGGAGGGGCCGCCCGGCGCTGCTTCAAGCGCGCCGGGCCCGGGCCCGAAGCCGGGGGACGACGGGTGCCGCGG
>NZ_JBKGHJ010000999.1:0-1350 GCF_046520365.1 Corallococcus sp. 4LFB | reverse complement strand
GTGGCGGAGGTTCGCGACGACCTGCGCGACGCGCGCGTCGCTGGAGGAGCTCAACGCGGTGCAGGTGCGGCTGGATCACCTGCGCGCGCTCGCGCGCGACACCGCCCGGGCCCGCGAGCAGCTGGAGCTCGAACCCGCGCCGCCGGAAGGACAGACCCTGGGCGCGCTGCTCAGCGCCTTCGAGGCGGCGGATGATCAGGTGGAGGTGCTGTCCGGCGGCCTGCGCACGGCGGCCGCGTGGCGCCTGAGCGTGCGCGGCGGCTACGACGAGGTCTTCGACGTGGAGCAGAGCACGCCCCTCTTCGGGCAGCTCACGCTGGGCTACAACCTGGGCCACCTGTGGCAGGGCCGGGCCAACGCCCAGGCCCGCGACGGACGCCGCCAGGAGACGCGCGACGCGGTGGACGGCGCGCCCCGGCGCGTGCGCCAGCTGCTGGGCGAGCTGCGCATCACCGAGCGGAGCGAACAGCAGCGGCTGGGCGAGGTGTCCGCGCTGGTGTCGGACCTGCAAGGCCAGCTGCGCGAGGTGGAGCAACTGCGGACGCGGCAGGTGCGCCGCTTCCGCGACTACCTGCTGCTGGAGCTGGCGCGGCTCCAGGCGGAGCAGGCCTACCTGGGCGCGCACCTGGAGACGCTCCGGTCGCTGCTGGGAGGCACGGGCTCATGAGCGACGTGCGGCAGCGGCGGTGGGTGGCGCTCGGGACGTGGGGCATCTTGATGCTGTGGGCAGGCGCCCTGCTCCTGAGCCACGGCGCCTGCAACAGCACGAGGAAGCCCATGGAGTCCCCCGAGTCCTCCCAGCCGCGCGCGCTTCGCGCGGCCCCGCCAGCCCCGCGCGTCCTGGCCCCCGTCACGCGGCGGCAGCTGCACGTCACGGAAGGCCAGCTCGTGAGCCTCGCGGAGGACGCGCGGGACGGGACGCACTTCGCCATCGAGGAGCCCCGCCAGCGCGCGGTCGTCCCGGAGTCGACGGGCGACGAGGCGGAGCTGCGCTTCACCTGGCTGGGCGTCACCGACCTGGTGATGCCGCTGGCGTCCGGTCAGCAGCGCGAACAGGTGGGCCTCAAGCTGCGCGCCCGGGATGGCTGCAACGTCATCTACGCCATGTGGCGCATCGCCCCGTCCGCGGGCATCGTGGTCAACTACAAGCGCAACCCGGACGACCACGAGAGCCGCGAGTGCGGCAACGCCGGCTACGCCACCGTGCGGCCGCGCTTCATGGAGCCGCTGGACCGGATGGCCCCGGGGGAGCCCCACGCGCTGCGAGCCCGCATCGACGCGGGCGTGCTGACCGTGTACGCGGACGGCCAGCGCGTCTGGGAGGGCCTCTTGCCCGCCGACGCGCTCGCG
>NZ_JBKGHJ010000998.1:0-1353 GCF_046520365.1 Corallococcus sp. 4LFB | reverse complement strand
CTTCGAGGACCTGCGCGCCGCCTTCACGCTGCTGCGCACCGCGCGCCGTCCGCTCATCTTCCTGGGCTCGGGCGCGCGCGAGGCGATGGCCCAGCACGGCGACGTGTTCACCGCGTTCGTCACCCAGCACGGCATTCCGGTGGCCACCAGCATGCGCGGCAAGGGGCTGTTCTCCGAGCGCGAGGCGCTGTCCCTGGGCGTGCTGGGCCTGGCCGGCAGCAAGCGCGCGGAGGCGTACCTGCGCGACGGCGTGGACGTGATGGTGGTCCTGGGCAGCCGCCTGGGGGAGTGGGCCTCCAAGAGCTTCCACCGGTACTTCCAGGCCGTGCACCACGTCATCCAGGTGGACGTGAACGCCTCCAACATCGGCCAGTTCCTGCCGGTGCGGCTGCCCATCGTGGCGGACGTGGGTTCGGTGGTGACGGGCCTGGCGGAGCTGGGGCAGATGATTGGCCCGTCCAGCGGCGCGCGCGTGCAGGAGCGCTGGTCGCAGGTGATGGCGCTGAAGGAGCCCGCGCTCGCGGTGCGCGCCCCGCAGGACCGTGATTCGATCAAGCCGCAGGACCTGATGACGGAGCTCGACAAGCACCTGAGCCCGGACATGGACCTGTACATCGACATGGGCAACTGCACGGGGTGGACGGCGCACGTGCTGCACGTCACGCCGCCCGCGCGCATCTTCTACCCCTGCGGCCTGTCGTCCATGGGCTGGTCCTGCGGCGCCGTCATCGGCGGCAAGATCGGCCGTCCCGAGCGCTCCGCGGTGGCCGTCGTCGGCGACGGCGCGTTCCTGATGAACGGCACGGAGCTGCTGACCGCCTCGCGCTACCGCGTGGGCACGGTGACCATCGTCCTCAACGACAACTTCCTGGGCATGGTGAACCACGGCGAGCACGTGCAGGACCGCACGCAGCCGCTGGAGGACGACTTCTACAGCCTGGGCAACCCGGACCTGAAGGCCTTCGCCGAGTCGCTGGGCGCGCGCGCCTACACGGTGAACGGCCCCGGCCAGCTGGACGCGCTGCTGCCGGAGGTGCTGCGCCGCGCGGACGAGTCCGGCCAGCCGCAGGTCATCGTCGCGCACATCGACTACCGCGAGGTGCCGCCGTACGGCGACCGCTTCGCCGCCGTGGCCTCGGACGCGACGTAGCGCCCATGACGGCCACGACCTTCGCGCTCCTGGGAGTCGGTGCCGCGGTCCCGACGCGGTGCGCGGCAACGACGACCGCTGTTCGAGCCCTGCGCCGCGCCGCCGGAAGTGGCGGCGAGCACGCGCTCTTCTACGGCAACCGCGAGCGCCGCGTGCTGGCGCCCGGCGAGTCCCTGGCCGCGCTCACCGCGAAGGCGGGCGCC
>NZ_JBKGHJ010000997.1:0-1354 GCF_046520365.1 Corallococcus sp. 4LFB | reverse complement strand
GCCCATCAGCCCGCGCACCACCGCGGCCACGGCCAGCGGCGTCGCCACGCGGTCGTCGCTCAGCGCCGCCAGCGCCCGCGCGAACTGCTCCGCCGAGGAGAAGCGCTGCGCCGGGTGCGGCGCGAACGCCCGGTCCAGCACCAGCGCCAGCGGATCCGACACCTCCGGCGCCACCATGCGCACGGGCGTCACCCGGAGGCCGCGGATGGAGGCCTCGACCTCCTCGGCCGTCCCTTCCGGGTAGGGCGACTCCAGCGACAGCAGCTCGTACAGCAGCACCGCCGCCGCCCACAGGTCCACCGCCACGGAGACCTCGCCCGCCAGCAGCTCCGGCGAGCGGTAGTTCTGCTTGCCCACGCGGCGCGGATCCAACGCCACGCCCGCGCGCGAGCGGGCCACGCCGAAGTCCGCCAGCTTCACCTCGCCGCCGCGCGACAGGAGCACGTTGTGCGGGGACACGTCGCAGTGCACCACCGCCAGCGGCCGGCCCTTGGAGTTGGTGGCCGCGTGCGCGTACGCCAGCGCCTCCAGCACGTGGCGCACCATCATCACGGAGAGGTCGATGGGCAGCTCGATGCGCCGGCGCCGGCACTGCGCCAGCACCCGCCCCAGGTCCGTGCCGTCCACCAGCTCCAGCGCCAGGTAGGGCCCATCCGCCAGCTCGCCGTACTCCCGGAAGCCCACGATGTGCGGATGCGCCAGGCACCGCGCCAGCTCCGCCTCATGCAGCAGCTGCTCGCGCGCCTCCGCGTCCCGCAGGCGCTCCGGCCGCACGCGCTTGAGGGCCACCTCCTCGCCCGCCAGCGGCCCCTGGAGCATCCGCGCGCGGAACACCTCCGCGTTGCCGCCGCGCCCCAGCCGCGACAGCAGCTGGAAGCGCCCCAGGTCGCGCGGCCACTGCGGCGTCGGGCCTTCCTCCAGCGTCACGCCTTCTCTCCCACCAGGCTCGCCAGGTACTCGTCCAGCGTCGCCGCGAAGGTGGCGTCGTCGCTCAGGAAGGCCAGCCCCACGCCCCCCGTGTACGGCGCGTCCACCACGTGCACCACCAGCGCCTCGCCCTGCAGCCGCTGGCCGTTGGGCAGCTTCACGTCCACCGTGACGACGCTGTCCTGCGGCGGGCGGTGCGCCGTGCGCACGAAGAGTCCGCCGTTGCTGATGTTCAGCGCGTGCTCGCGCACGAAGTCCAGCTCCGTGCGGAACTCCATCTCCAGCTTCACGGCGAAGCGCCGGGCCCGGCGCTGGGGTTCGTCTCCAGAGCCCGATGGCGCGCCCGACGGCGCCGGCTCCGCGGGCGCGTCCGTCTCCGGCGCGCGGTACGACTCGCCTCCGCTCGCGGTGGGGGCGGCCGGCGGCG
>NZ_JBKGHJ010000996.1:0-1355 GCF_046520365.1 Corallococcus sp. 4LFB | reverse complement strand
CCTCGTGCTCGAAGAAGGTGGTGCGCAGGGCTTCGTGGCGCGCCACCAGCGCTTCGAAGGCACGGCGCAGGGCCTCGACGTCCAGGCGCCCCAGCAGGCGCAGGGCGACGGGGAGGTTGTAGGACGCGTCGTCCGGCGCCAACTGGTCGAGGAACCAGAGGCGCTGCTGGGCGAAGGAGAGCGGCTGAGGGCCGTCGGAGCGCGTGCGGGTGAGGGGCGGCAAGCGCGTACCGGTGGAAACCCGCTGCAACCTCTCCGCAAGGGCCGCGATGGTGGGGGCCTCGAAGAGAGCGCGGAGGGGCAACTCCACGTCGAGCGTGGCGCGTACGCGGGCCACCAGTTGGGTGGCGAGCAGCGAATGGCCGCCCAACTCGAAGAAGTTGTCCGTGCGGCCCACGGTGGGGACTCGCAGCACTTCGCTCCAGAGCGCCGAGAGCTTCTCCTCCAGCGGCGTCACCGGCGCTTCGTAGGCGTGCGAAGCCCGGAGCAGGCCCGCGTCCGGGACAGGGAGCGCCTTGCGGTCCACCTTGCCGTTGGACGTCAGCGGCAGCGCCTCCAGGGAGACGAAGGCGGCGGGCACCATGTACTCAGGCAGGTGCTGCTTGAGGTAGGCACGGAGGGCGGAGACGTCGAGCGCTTCACCCACGACGTAGGCCACCAGCCGCCTGTCGCCCGGAGCATCCTCACGGGCGAGCACCACCGCGTCCTTCACCGCGGGGGCAGCCCGCAGGGCGTTCTCGACTTCGCCCAGCTCGATGCGGAAGCCGCGCACCTTCACCTGGGCGTCAATGCGGCCGACGAAGTCCAGCTGGCCGTCCGCGCGCCAGCGCACCACGTCGCCCGTGCGGTAGAGGCGAGCCCCTTCCTCACCCGAGAAGGAATCCGGCACGAAGCGCTCGGCGGTGAGGCTCGGGCGCCCTGCGTACCCACGCGCGACGCCCACGCCGCCGATGTGCAGCTCACCGCGCACGCCCACCGGCACCGGCTGCCCATACGGGTCGAGCACGTAAACGCGCACGTTCGCCAACGGCTTGCCGATGGAGGGCACGTTCCCATCCGCGACGACCTCGCCGAACGTGGCGATGACGGTGGCCTCCGTGGGGCCGTAGGTGTTGATCAACTTTCGCCCCGGGGCCCAACGCGAGACGACGTCGGCGGGCAGTGCCTCACCACCGGAGATGACGGTGCGCACCTTGGGCAGCCCTTCGGAGGACGTGGCCGCCAGTGCCGCGGGGGTGAGGCTGACGACACTCAATTCCTGCTCACGCAGCAGCACGGGCAGGGGCGCGCCCGGCATCAACTTCTCCAGCGGCGCGAGCACCAGCGTGGCGCCGTTGCAGAGCGTGGTGAAGACC
>NZ_JBKGHJ010000995.1:0-1364 GCF_046520365.1 Corallococcus sp. 4LFB | reverse complement strand
GACTGCGGCGCTCGCGGCCCTGGTCGCCGCCCTCGGTGAGGCCTCCTGGCGCATGAAGGCCTCGCGCGGCTGCGAGCGGTGCGGCCGGGCGGTCTGCCAGCGCTGCGACAAGGACCTGGGCGTCGCCAGCGCGATGTGCGGCCAGTGCGTCAACGTCTACGCGCGCAAGAGCCAGGTCCCCAAGGAGCTGCGCTCGCGCAAGCAGGGCGAGGTGGAACGCCACCAGGCCTGGACGAAGCGCGTGACGTATGCGCTGGGCGGGCTGGTGTCCGGCGCGGGCCACGTGGGCGCGGGCCTGCCGGTGCGCGGCGCCCTCTACGCCTTCGTGTTCAGCTTCGCGCTGGCCGCGCTGGTGCTCCACCGCGGCCTCGTCCGCACCCCGTACGGGGACGCGCCGGTGTACCTCAAGCTCGTGCCCGCGGGCACGGTCCTCTTCTTCGTCTACCTGCTGACCCTGCGCGGCCTGCGCCGGCTCCAGCGGGGGGAGGCCTGAGCCATGGCCCTCAAGGGCACCCTCAAGGATTTCGGCATCGGCGACATCCTGCAGCTCATCGGGCAGCAGCAGAAGACGGGCACGCTCCACCTGCGCAACAAGGACCAGGAGGTGCGCGTCGGCTTCCAGGACGGCCACATCATCAAGGCCGAAAGCCTCACCCGGAAGCGCAAGGAGCTCATCGGCGCCATGCTGGTGCGCGCGGAGATCATCACGGAGACGCAGCTGGAGGCCGCGCTGGAGGTCCAGAAGCGCACCCTCAAGCGGCTGGGCGACGTGCTGGTGGCAAGCCACGCCCTCACCGCCGAGCGCTTCCAGCACATGGCCCAGCTCCAGGTGACGGAGACGCTCTACCGCCTCTTCACCTGGAAGGCGGGCACCTACGAGTTCATCCAGGAGCCCGTGGAGCCCGGCCCCGACGGCATCACCCCGCTGCGCGCGGAGACGGTGCTGATGGAGGGCTTCCGGATGGTGGATGAGTGGCCCGTCATCCGCAAGCGCATCCACCGCGACGACATGACCTTCGAGCGCGTCAAGGCGCTCCCGCCGCCCCGCGGCGCCGACGAGGGCGGGGAGCTGGGCGTCATCGGCCCGTCGGAGCGCCACGTCTACGAGGAGATCGCCGTGGGGCGCGACCTGCGCCGCATGGTGGACCTCTGCGGCCTGGGCGAGTTCGAGACCTGCAAGGCGCTCTACAACCTGGTCAAGGGCGACTACGTGCGCTCCATCGACCCGGAGGGCCGCGCGCCCGTGCCGGAGGACACCCGCCTTTTCGCCCGCGTGGCGGGCCCCGTGGGCCGCGTCGCGGTGACCATGGCGGTCATCGCGGGGCTGGCCTTCATCGCCACCCGCTGGGTCGGGGCGGGCGGCG
>NZ_JBKGHJ010000994.1:0-1364 GCF_046520365.1 Corallococcus sp. 4LFB | reverse complement strand
TGGGGACGAAGCGCTCGGCGGTGAGCGCGGGCTGGCCGAGGTAGCCGCGCGCCAGTCCGTCTCCCCCGGCGAAGAGTTCGCCCGGCACACCAATGGGCGAGGGCTGGCCGAAGCGGTCCAGGACGAAGACGGAGGTGTTGGAGATGGGGCGGCCCAGGGGGACGGAGGCGCCTACCTGGGAAGCGTCGGAGAGAGGAGCGCAGCAGGTGAAGGTGGTGTTCTCGGTGGGGCCGTAGCCGTTGACGAGGGTGCAGAGAGGCAGACGTGAGAGCCAGGCCCGCACGTGGGAGGCAGAGAGGACGTCACCCCCTGCCAGCAGGGTGCGCAGGGGCCGCAGCAGAGGCAGCAGGGAGTCGTCGAGGGAGTCGACGAGCTGGTGGAAGAGGCCCGCGGTCAGCCAGAGGGTGGAGACGCTGAAGAGGGAGACGGCGTGGGCAAGGGACTCGGCGGAGGGAGGCGCGGCGGGGAAGAGCGCCAGCCGGGCGCCGTTGAGAAGCGGTGCCCACACCTCGAAGGTGGAGGCGTCGAAGGCAGTGGGCGCCAGGTGCAGCACGACGTCGTCAGCACGCAGGGCGAAGTAGTTGGAGTCCTTCACCAGGCGGATGACGGCCTGGTGCGGAACGCTGACGCCCTTGGGCCGCCCCGTGGAGCCCGACGTGTAGATGACGTAGGCGAGGCCCTGGGATGAGAGGGGGCAGGCCGGAGGCGAGGACGGTCGCGAGTCCACCTCGGACTGCACCTCGTCGAGGCAGAGCACCCGGTGGGCGCCCGTGGGCAGCCTGTCGCGAAGCGCGGAGTGGGAGAGGACGAGAGAGGCGCGTGAGTCCTCGAGCATGAAGGCAAGGCGCTCGGAGGGGTAGCTGGTGTCGAGAGGGAGGTAGGCGCCGCCCGCGGAGAGGATGGCCAGGAGGCTGACGATGAGGTCGGGCGAGCGCTCCAGGAAGACGCCGACGGAGACCTCGGGGCCAACGCCCAGGTGCCGCAGGTGGTGGGCAAGGCGGTTGGCGCGCTCGGAGAGGGCGCGGTAGGTGAGGGAGGCGTCGGCGGTGAGCAGTGCGAGCGCGTCCGGAGTGCTGGCGGCCTGAGCGTGGAAGAGCGAAGCGATGGAGTCGGACGGATACGCGGAGGTGTTGGCGTTGAACTCCACCAGCACCTGCCGACGCTCGCGCTCCGATAGCACCGGCAACACCGTGAGCGACTGGTTCGGCGCGGCCACGATGCCTTCGAGCAACGTCTGAAGCTGGCCCGTCAGGCGCTCGATCGTCTCGGGCGTGAACAGTTCGGTGCGGTACTCGAACCAGCCCGTCAGTCCACCGGAGGTCTCCTCCAGGTTGAGCGTGAGGTCGAACTTGGCGGTGGTGCTC
>NZ_JBKGHJ010000993.1:0-1373 GCF_046520365.1 Corallococcus sp. 4LFB | reverse complement strand
CCTGCGGAGCCCGGGCGCGCTCGGCCCGGCGTCCGCGCAGGGCCCCCCACGCGAGCACGACCAGCGCGAGCAGGGCCAGCGGAATGGCCCAGCCGGCGATGCCCTTCTTGCGCTCCGGCGGACGGGTGTGGGTCTGCCGGGGCGTCGTCTCTCGCACGGTGTGGGCCTCCCGCACGGGGCCCGTCTCCCGGACCTGCACGACCTCACGGTGGGGTTCGATGACCTCCGCGACCGCGTGGCGCGCCCCCCCGAAGCCCAGGATGCCGCCCAGCCCCGCTGGCAGCGCGGCGGCGATGTTGTTGCGCTGGCCGTTGAGCAGCTGCATCAGCCCGGAGGAACCCATGCGCTGGTCGCGCACCTGCTTGCCCAGGACCCCCATCAGCATGGGCGCGGCCAGGGACAACAGCCGCGTCGCCGAGCCGGGGTTGCGCATCCCGCCAAAGCGCGTGAGCCCCTCGCTGACGCCGCCCAGCTTGTTGCCGAAGATGCCGCTCAGCATCCCCTTGCCGCGCTCCTCCTCGTCGAGCAGCCCCTCTCCGGCGCCGCCAGCGTGCGCGGGCGCGTCGGGGCCGGTGAAGCCGCCCTCGTTGAGCTTCGACAGCAGGCGGTGCGCGCCGGCCTCGTTGCCGCCCTGATCCGCGACGCCCGCGGCCACGGCGGCGATGGCGCCCGGCAGTGCCTTGGTGGTCGCCTGCGGATCCTCCCCCAGCGAGCCGCTGATCTTCTGCAGCAATCCCTTCTGCATGAACTGCGAGCCGACTGCTTCGATCAGGTTGAACGCCATGTCATGCCTCCCGGTCGGGTCCCGCACCGGGATGGCCGGTGCGCGAGGCCACCTCCCCACCGGACCGCGCGGGGCTGAGGGCTCTGGTGCAATCGATACGGAGCAAGGCGGGTGCTGGTAAGCCCTCGCGGTGAGCCCGGGGGAGAGCCCCTGGAGGGCCGTCACCTTCGCGGACGACTGCGAGAACGGGAGGGCACTCCAGCCCCCGCGTTCACTTGTCCGTGAGCCTTCCCGGGAGGGCGCGCGGGAAGTAGCGCGCGAGCAACTGCTCCGCGGTCCACCCCTGCCGTGCGAGCAGGGCCGCGCCGGCCTGACAGAGCCCGACGCCGTGACCGTGGCCCTGCCCTTCGAGGAGTGCCTGGTCACCCCCGAGCGTCATGGAGAACCGCGCGCTGCGGATCCGATCCCACCCGGCGCGGGCTCCCAGCGCGCGGAAGAAGGCATCCCCGCGCGCCTCGCGTCCCGAAGCGCGGTCCACGATGCGCACCACCGCCCCGCTGGAGTCCCGGTCCAGCAGCAGATCCTCCGCCTGCGCGGGGCCGCCGAGCGCCTCCGACGCGGCGGCCGACACCCGCGCGCGAGGCACGAC
>NZ_JBKGHJ010000992.1:0-1376 GCF_046520365.1 Corallococcus sp. 4LFB | reverse complement strand
CCTGCGCGCGGCGGCGGAGGCCGTGCTGGGCGCCAGCTCGCTGGAGCGCGACCGCGAGAAGTACGACTGGAAGGCCCTGCACGGCCGGCTGCCGGAGACGCTGCGCGGCCAGCACTCCATGTCCGCCACGTCGTTCGACTGGCCCCCGCGCACGCCCGAGCAGGTGGAGGGCTTCGAGGCCAGCATGGCCGCGGGCCTGGGCCCCATCCTGGAGACGTTCCGCACGCACGCGGGCGCGCTGTGGCCCGCCGGGGCGCGGCTGCTCGACGTGGGCGGCGGGGACGGCACGCTCGCGGAGCACCTGCTGCGCCAGCACCCGGCGCTCGCCGTGGACGTCTACAACCTGCCCGCGACCGAAGCGCTCGTCGCGCGCACGCGCGAGCGCGCGGGCCTGTCCGACCAGCGGATGGGGTTCGTGGGCGGCGACTTCCTGAAGGAGCCCCTGCCCACGGGCTACGACGCGCTGTCGTTCGTGCGCGTGCTGCATGACTGGCCCGCGGAGGTGGCGCGGTCGCTCATGCAGGCCGCCTTCACCGCCCTGCCCTCCGGCGGACGCGTGCTCATCTGCGAGGAGTTCCGCACCCCGGAGCGGCTGGCGGCCCAGTTCTTCTGGTCCTACTTCCTCATCGGCGTGGACACGTGCGTGAGCCGGCTGCGCGAGGTGGAGTTCTACCTGGAGGCGCTCACCGCCGCGGGCTTCACGCACGCGCGGGTGCTCCCCGGCCCCTTCGAGCTGGTGGTGGCCACGAAGCCCTGACGTCCTGCCCCGGGCACCCTCCCCGGGGCGTCCTCCCCTGCCCCGGCGGCCCTGTCCTACGCTGGACACCCTGTACCTTCCGGCAGGTCACAGCGGCGGGCACAGTGCTCAACTTGGGTCTCAGCCAGACGCTGTAACCAGCCAAACGCAGACGGGAGGAGCCTGTATGACAGGTCCCCGGTCACGAACGGGGTTGAAGGCGGTAGGGCAGGACCACGGGTGGGAAGACGCGCGGGAGTCACGAGCGCGGCGTGGTGGCGGCCCGGCGGCGCGCACGCACCTGGAGCGCGAGGTGATGGTGCCGGTCGATGACGCCGTCCTCCTCCGGGGACGGCTGGCGGTGCCCGCGGGGGCGCGGGGCGTGGTGGTGCTGGCGCGCGGCAGCGACAGCAGCCTCCAGAGTCCACGGCTCGCGCAGACCTCGCGCCTGTTCCAGGCGATGGGGCTGGGCACCCTGCTGATGGACCTGCTGACCAGCGAGGAGATGGAGGAGCGCCGCACGCGGCAGCTGCGCTTCAACGTGGGCCTGCTGGGCATGCGCATGGCGGGCGCGGCCCGGTGGCTCCAGCGCGAAGGCCCCGCCCAGGGGCTGCGCGTGGGCTACTTCGGCGCGCACACC
>NZ_JBKGHJ010000991.1:0-1385 GCF_046520365.1 Corallococcus sp. 4LFB | reverse complement strand
CGCTCCGCGATGGGCTCCGTCGGGCAGCCGCCTCGCGAGCGCATGGCGCGGCCGGCGTCCAGGGCCTCGTCCCGGGCGCCGTCGAGCGCGATGGCGCACAGCGCGGCGTCCGTCGTGGGCGTGCGCGGGAAGGTCAGGATGGCTTCGGTGGCCAGCGGGCTCACCGCGCTCTTCTCCACCGCCACCGCCTGGAGCTTCGCCGCGGCCGTCGGGTCCTGCAGCTTCATCAGCGCGCCGATGGCGGACTCGCGCAGCTCCGGGAAGCTCTCGTCGAGGAGCAGCGCGATGGGGGCCACCGCGCGGGTGTCGCCCGCGTCCCCCAGCCCGCGCACGGCGGCGGCGGCGAGGATGACCTGGCTGTCGCGCACCATGGGCAGCAGCCGGTTCACGGCCTCCGCGCGGCCACTCTTGCCCAGCTCCTCGGCGGCGCCCACGCGTTCGGGGAGCGCGCCCTCGGTAAGGGCCAGGAGGTTGCGGTCCCAGAGGCCCTTGGATTCCGCGGCGACGACGGTGGCCATGGCGCCGGGGACGTTCGCGCTCTTGAGGGCCTGGACGATGACCTGGCGCGTGGCGCGGCCCCGCCGTCCGTACTGGAGCGTGAGGTACGCCTTGGCCTTGTCGCTCTTCACCTTGGCGAGCGCCAGGGCGGCCTGCCCCTGCACGGCCTCGTCCGGATCCTCCAGGAGCTCCCCGAGCAGATCCACGACGCGCGGATCCTGGCTCTCCCCGAGCGCGGCCGCGGCCTCGCCCCGGACGAAGGCGGAGAGGTCCTTGGCGGCGCGGGTGAAGAGGACCAGGTCGTCCGGGTTGTTCTGCGCGGCCAGCTTCTTCACGGCGGCGGCGCGGGTTTCGGGACGGGGGTCCTGGATCTCCGCGAGGAGCTGATCCCGGTTGCCATTGCACCCGACGAGCAGGGTCAGGGCGAGGAAGAGGGGGCGCACGCGGATTCGCATCGTTCTCCAGGAGCGGCGGACGGTGGAGGTAGGCGGCGGTTATATCAACGCCCCCCCGGGCCGCCCACCAACGGAGCGACCCAGGAGGATGGATGCTTCAGCGGGAGCGGCCACCGCGAGGGGGCGGGCGGCCTGCCCCTCCCCGAGGCGCCTTGCTGCCCTCACCCGGGGGCCCCTTCCTCACGCCCGCGCGGACGATGCGCTCGCCGGAGCTGCTGGACGCGGACTCACCGCCGCCGCGAGACCGGCTGCCGGAGGCCTCGCCGCGGGGCTTGAAATCCCGGCGCGTCGGGACGGACCCGCCGGACTCACCGCGCGGCTTCCATTCACGGCGCTCCGGACGGTCGCCACGAGGGGCGCCGCCCGCACCGGCGGGCTTGCCGAAGCGGCCGCCACCACGAGGCGCGCCGCCCTCGGAGCCGAAGCGGCCGG
>NZ_JBKGHJ010000990.1:0-1386 GCF_046520365.1 Corallococcus sp. 4LFB | reverse complement strand
CCGTGATGGGCGGCGCGAGGGCCTGCCAGCGTCCGCTGGGGGTCCGGGTCTGGGGAAGCTCGGGCATGGAGGATGGGGACGGCGGGGGGCGCGGCGGCGCTGCACGGACGGACGGGCCCGGCGCAGCGGCTTCGGCCGTGCGAGGCGGAAGGTGGTGGAGAAGGCGTGGGTGCCGGGGGCGCGTTGCTCGCGGCGGGGACTGGCGCAGGAGCCTCCGCCGCCGTGGCGACGGCTTCTGGCTGCTCAGGCGCTTCGGGCGTCAGGTCCCAGCCGGGTTCGTCATGCGTGGGCTCGACCTGCACCTCGACGGAGATGACCACTTCGGTGTCGTCCGCGACGGGCCTGGGGGCGCTCGCGGGCGCGTGGGTCAGGGCCAGCTCTGGCGGGAGCGAAGCCGACAGGTCCACCGGCGCGCCCTCCGCCTCCAGGGGTGCGGGGGCCGGAGTGGGCGGGGCTTCGCGCTGCGTGACGAGGCCCGCGGGGGGGTGCTGGGACGCGGCCTCCTTCGGCTTCACCCTGGACGTGGCCGGCGTGCCCCTTCGCGCGTACAGATCCGCGAGCATCTGCTGCACGCCCTGGTGGGCCGGGTCCAGCTCGAGGATCAGCTTGCTCGCGGCGATGGCGCGCGGCAGGAAGCCCTCCTTCGCGAAGCCCTCCGCCGCGGACTGGTACGCGGAGACGGCGCGGTCACGCTGCCCGGCCTTGGCCCACGCGTCGCCCATGCGCAGCCGGCTCTGGTGGTCCTTCGGATCCGCCTGGCAGTAGTCCTGGTACAGCTCCGCGGCCTTCGCGAAGCGGCCCTTGCTGAAGGCCTCCGTCGCCTTGTCCTTGAGCGCGCGCGGCTCCATTCACCGCGCCCCGCCGGACGCCGTGCCTTCCTTCGTCGGCGAGGCTCCCGCCGCGACGCGGACCTCCCGGAAGTAGTCGCCCTTCAGCGCGTCCAGCGGCTCGGCCTCCGGGCCCGTGTTCATCTTGCGCAGCGCCGTGGCCGCCGCGGCGCGGATCTCCGGCAGGTCGTGGTACAGGTCCCGCCCCACCACCTCCGCCGACTTCACGTCGCCAATGGCGCCCAGCGCCAGCAGCACGTCGCGCCGGGCCACGCTGTTGGAGTCGTCCAGCGCCTTGAGCAGCGTGGGCACCGCGTCCTTCGCGCCCATCCGCCCCAGCAGCTGCGCCGCCAGCGCCGCCTCCGCCCCGCCCTCCTTCACCACGCCCTGCAACGGCTCCGACGCGGACGCGGGCGGCGCCCCCACGCGCTTCAGCGCGTCCAGCACCACCAGCTTCTCGCTGCCCATCTTCGGCAGCGACGCCACCAGCGCGAGCTGCCCCGCCTCTCCCTGCCCCGCCAGCGCCAGCGCCAGCGTCTTCTGCAGCTCGCGGTCGGGC
>NZ_JBKGHJ010000098.1:0-20008 GCF_046520365.1 Corallococcus sp. 4LFB | reverse complement strand
CGCGGCGAAGGCGGCGGTGATGGGGGCGCTCGCGGCGCTGGGGCGGCCGTCGCGCTCCGTGCTGGACACCCCGCGCGTGCTGCTGGCGCCGCGCGTGCCGTACCGGCCGGACCCCGCGCAGCCGTACCGTCGCGGCTCCGGCCCGGTGCTGGAGCTGCCGATGACGGTGACGCCGGTGGTGCGCTTCCCGTTCATCGGCACGTTCGCGACGACGCTGCCTCGCGGCACGATGCGCGCCGCGTACCGCGCCTGCCGGGCGGACGCGTTCTTCAACTTCGAGCTGCACGGTGTGGACGTGCTGGACGCCACGGACGGCATCCCGCTGGAGCTGGTGCGCCAGCAGCGCGACCTGCGCGTGAGCGCCGCGAAGAAGGTGGAGCGGCTGCGCGACATCTTCCAGTGGCTCAAGGACGACTTCGACGTCGTCACCCTGCGCGACGCGGCGGGGCGGCTGGCCGCGTCGCTCTGATCAGCGCGCGGCCTTCAGCGCCTTCCAGTCCGCTTCCGCCTGATCCGCGTAGGCCCGCGCGAAGGCGACCAGCCGCTTCGTGGCCCCCTTCGTGTCGCCGCCCACCCAGTCCTCCAGGCGCGCGGCCCGCGCCTGCGTGTTGCCATGGGCCCGGGCCAGCACGACGCCCGCCTGCTCGAAGGTGGAGCGCAGGGCCTTCTTCTTCCCGAGCACGGCGTCGTCCAGCTTATCCTTCTCCGGCTCCACCTCGCGCACGAGGAAGGCCCGGCCGCCCATGGTCACCGCGCCCGTGAGCGGGTTCACCGCGCCGCCCAGCTCCTCCTGCGCCTTCACCACATCCGCGCCGTTCGCGGGCACCGGCGGCGACGGCACCCCGGAGGCCAGCAGCTCCTTCAGCTCCAGCAGCACGGGCGGCGCCTTCGGATCCGCCGCGCCCACGAGCACGTAGTCGCGCTCCAGGCCGTAGCTGCTGCCCCCCGCGTCCAGCCGCTCGGCCAGGTCCAGCACCTTCAGGGGCACGGCCACGCACTCCGTGCCGTGCAGCGTCTTCTCGTACGACGCCAGCGCCGTGCGCACCGCCGCCTTCCGCTCCGCGTCCAGCGGCTTGAGCGTGTCCGACTTGAGGAAGTGAGGCCCCTTCGCGCCGTCGAGCTTCACGTACCTGGACAGCAGCTCCTTCGCGGACGTGTCGCGCGCCTTCCCGATGAGGTCCTTCACCGCGCCGGAGGACTCCTTCTTGTCCAGGAAGGCCCCGGGGTTCGCGTCGCCGTCCGCCAGCAGCTCCAGCGACAGCCCTTCGATGGCCAGCGCCGCCACGTCGTCCGCGCGCCGGAACTCCTGGTACACGCGCGCCCCCAGCGTGGCCACCCGCACCGACGCCAGGTCCACCCGCGGATCCAACCCCGCGACGAGCGCCCCCCGCGTCCGCCACGACGCCTCCGAGAAGTCGAGGTTGAAGGTGCGCGTGCGCACGCCCCGGATGAGCTGCGCGTGCTCCAGCCCGGGCGCCTGGAAGGCGACGACCGGGCGGTGCACTCCCGCGCGCGCCCCTCCACCACGTCCGTGAACCCCCCTTCCAGCGTGAGCCGGAAGCCCGCGTGCAGGTGCCGGTGGGAGGGCAGCCGGACGCCAGGGGCGTACGTGCTCTCCGTGAGGACGAGCCCCGCCACCTCCACGCGGTGGAGCGGCGTGCCCAGATAACGGCCGAAGTCGAGGACGGGTGCGGAGGCCACACCCCTTTTTGCATCAGCCCCGGGTCCCATTGCATCCCCGGACGTCCGAGCGCCAGACAGCCAGACGGCGGCAGGCCGGGAACGTTGGCCATGCACGTTGCACGTCCCCAGCTTTGTCCAAACGCCTTTCAACGAAGGAGCCCCACCCGATGAAAGCCATCTGCTGGCATGGCCACGGCGACGTCCGTTACGAGTCCGCCCCCGACCCGAAGATTGAAGACCCTCGCGACGCCATCATCCGCGTCACCCGCACCGCCATCTGCGGCTCCGACCTGCACCTGCTGGACGGCTACATGCCGACCATGAAGAGCGGCGACGTGCTGGGCCACGAGTTCATGGGCGAGGTGATGGAGATTGGCTCCGGCGTGACGAAGCTCAAGAAGGGCGACCGGGTCATCGTCCCCTTCAACATCGCGTGCGGCGAGTGCTTCTTCTGCCAGAAGACCCTCTTCTCCCTCTGTGACCGCTCCAACCGCAACGCGGAGGCCGCCGCGAAGATGATGGGCTATTCGCCCTCCGGCCTCTTCGGCTACTCGCACATGCTGGGCGGCTTCTCCGGCGGACAGGCGGAGTACGTGCGCGTGCCGTACGCGGACGTGGGCCCGCTCAAGATTCCGGAGGGCCTCACCGAGGACCAGGTCCTCTTCCTCACCGACATCTTCCCCACCGGCTTCATGGCGGCGGAGCACTGCCAGATGGAGCAGGGCGACACCGTGGCGGTGTGGGGCTGCGGTCCCGTGGGGCAGTTCGCCATCCAGAGCGCGTGGATGTTCGGCGCGGGCCGCGTCATCGCCATCGACCACGTGCCGGAGCGCCTGGCGCTCGCGAAGTCCTGGGGCAAGGCGGAGACCATCGACTTCACGAAGCAGGACGTCTACGAGACCCTCAAGGAGATGACCCAGGGCCGCGGCCCGGACCGCTGCATCGACTCCGTGGGCGCGGAGGCCCACGGCACCGGCAGCCTGGACGCCGTCATCGACAAGGCGAAGGCCGCGGTGAAGCTGGCCACGGACCGGCCGCACGCGCTGCGCCAGGCCATCTACTGCTGCCGCAAGGGCGGCACCGTCTCCGTGCCCGGCGTCTACATCGGCTTCCTGGACAAGCTCCCCATGGGCGCCTTCGTCAACAAGGGCCTGACCATGAAGACGGGCCAGACGCACACGCACCGCTACACGCGGCCCCTGCTGGAGAAGATCCAGGCTGGCGCCATCGACCCGACGCGGCTCATCACCCACCGCGCCCGGCTGGCGGACGCCCCCGCCCTCTACAAGAAGTTCCGCGACAAGGAAGACGGCTGCATCAAGGTCGTGATGACGCCGTAGTCCCGCTCAGGCCTGGCCCGTCAGCCGGTAGTACGCGTGCGGGCGGTGCCAGCGGATGAAGGCGCGCGCCAGCGGGTTCATGCCCCAGTGGATGGGGACTGGATCCACCACGAAGCCCAGCTCGTCCTTGAACTGCTCCAGCTGCGCCGCCTCGCGGGCGTGCAGGCCGCCCACCAGCGTCCGGGCTCCCTGCCGGCGGCAGACCTGCGCGAACTCGTAGATGAGGCCGGTGGAGATGTTCGTCGGCAGCGCCCACGTCGCGTAGTAGGCGCTGAAGCCATACGCGACGCCGTCCACGATGTAGCCGTCCAGGTAGCCGCCCAGCTTGTCGTCCACCATTCCCGCCAGCACGCACCAGTGGTCCGACGTGAAGTACTGCCGCAGGCCCTTGAGGTACTCGTCCAGCGTGGGGATCTTCTTGTGCTGCGTGCGCGTCAGGGCATCCCGCACGACGCCATAGCCCTGCTCCAGCAGCAGCGACGGCCCGGTGAGCTGGACGACGCGCACCGTGCGCTGGGCCTTGCGCAGCTTGCTGCGCCGGTTCGAGTTCAGGCGGCTGGTGTCATAGGTGTCCAGGTCCTTCAGCCGCACCACGGGGACCCTGCCCGTGGCGGCGTTGGCTGTCTCCGGAGTCAGCGCCGCCCGGTAGCCCCAGGCCAGCGGCGTGGGCGGCGTGGCTTCCTCCGGCGTCAGCCGCGCCAGCAGGTGCACGGGCTGGAAGAAGCCGGGCGCCCCCGACTGCTCCCAGTAGTGCCCCCGGTGGGAGATGACGCGAACGCCCTCTTCGCGCCGGCGCTCGGCGAGCTCCCGCTCCGTCAGACATGTGAAGCGGCGTCCGCGACCTCGCGGAGCTGGGGAAGTGACAGGACCATGGGAACCCCTCCACCAACGGCACAGGAACGTCAGGAACGGGGCGCGCGGTAGGCGGGGAAGAAGTCCCCGCCCGCGTGCCCCTGGGACAGCCGCGCGTACGCCTCCGGATCACAGATGAGGTCGTGCGTGTGGAACCGGGACATCGCGTTGGCGAAGCCGCGCTTGTACCGCTCGACGCCATCCCCCGGCCGGACGCCGCCGCCCAGGTGGACGCAGGCCTCCAGCCTCTCCGCCAGCTCCACCATCACCGGGAACTCGTTCTTCGCCGGCGAGTGCACCTGGTACGCGTCCGCCGTGCCGCCAACGAAGTGGTGCAGCAGCCCGTCGCTCAGCACCAGCAGCGCGGCGGAGGCCACCCCCCCGTCCGGGGCGCGCGTCGTCACCAGCCACGCGAAGGGACAGGTGAAGACCTCCTCGAACCACGCGTCGGTGAAGAAGTACCGCGCCCCGGCCTGGTTGCGGACCAGGGTCTGCCGGTAGATGGCCTTGAGCGCCTCGCGCTGCTCCCGCGGGGCGTCCTTCGCCGGAATGGCCGCGCTGACGTAGCCGCGCCGGGCGTTGCGGCGGATGTCCGCGCCGTGGTCGCTCCGGAACCGCACCGGCAGCTTCGGGTCAATGAGGCACACCTCCGCGCGCAGCCGGCCTCCCGCGAAGCAGTACGGCCCGCCAATGCGGTCGCGCAGGAAGAGGCTGACCAGCTCCGTCCCCCGCCAGTCGATGGCCTCCACCGGCACCTCGGAGAGCCCGTTCAGCTCCGCGCCGGGAAAGCCATACGGCGACACCGCGTCCCGCCAGCCCGTCCCCTCGATGGGCCGCACGATGAGCGGCACCCGCAGCGCCCGCCCCGCCCCGTCCTCCACGATGAGGCTGTGCGTCACCCCTTCCGCGCGCAGGTGCTGCTCGGAGCGGAAATAGTCGGACGACACGGCGCGCTGGCCTCCGTCGGGGACGAGGACGGCTCTCCACGGTGTCACTCGGTTCATGCGGGGTTCCCTTGGGGGGCGAAGCGCGTGGCCGGACGGCCGCTCGAAACAACCAGAGGGTATGGGGACGCGCCCCGGGTCCGTCATCGCCCCCCGAGGTGCAGGGCGATGTCTGGATTCCAGCGCTTCGCGCCCTTCCGGCCCCCCAGGGCAGGACATGTGTCACCTCGACGGCGGGGCCTAGCGCTTTCCAGACATTTTGAATTGTCCGGGGCTTACGCCTGCACGGATTGTCCGGAAGATTCCCCGCCCTATGAAACATGCCCTGCTATTGGCCGCGGTGTTCTGCATGAGCGCATGTGCCTGGGGCCCGGGGATGCAGATGGACGAGGACGCCTTCCGGGAGCGCTACGCCGGAAAGGCAGACGCCGGCACGGACGGCGCCTATGAAATCGTCCCCATCGACGCGTCCCTCATCCACCACCAGCTGGAGGCGCGCAGGCAGGTGCGGCCCGCGCCGCGGGTGGACCCGCTGGCCCGGGTGGCCACGGACTATGACTACCGGGTGACGCCGCACGACGTGCTGAGCGTCATCGTCTGGGACCACCCGGAGCTCACCATCCCCGCCGGCGAGTTCCGCCCCGCGGAGGCCACCGGCCACCCGGTGGCGGCGGACGGGACGATGTTCTACCCGCACGTGGGCGTCATCTCCGTCGCGGGCAAGACGCTGCGGGAGATCCGCGAGCTGCTCACGCAGCGGCTGTCGAGCGTCATCGAGAAGCCCCAGCTGGACGTGCGCGTGGTGGGCTTCCGGGGCCAGAAGGTCCAGGTGACGGGCGAGGTGGTGGCGCCGAGCACCCTGCCCATCACCGACGTGCCCCTGCGCGTGCAGGACGCCATCGCCCAGGCGAAGGGCTTCTCCACGGAGGCGGACCTGCGCACCGTCACGCTCAGCCGGGGCGGCGTCACCTTCACGCTCGACCTGCAGGCCCTCTACGAACAGGGGGACGTGAGCCAGAACTGGCTCCTCCAGGACGGCGACATCGTCAACGTGGCGGACCGCAGCCGCAACAAGGTCTTCGTGCTGGGGGAGGTCCGCAAGCCGTCCTCCCGCCTGATGGTGAAGGGGCGGATGACGCTGGCGGAGGCCATCGGCGACACCGAGGGCTTCGACCCGCTCACCTCCAACCCGAGCCGCGTGTATGTCATCCGGGGCAGCTTCGACCGCCCCTCCATCTTCAAGCTGGACGCGAAGTCGCCGGACGCGCTGCTCCTGGCGGAGCAGTTCCAATTACAACCACGCGACGTTGTCTTCGTCTCCGCGCACGACTTGACGCGATGGAACCGCATCATCGAGCAAATCCAGCCAACAGTTCAGCTGCTCTGGCAGGCAGTGGATATCGGAGACAGAACCATCATCATCGAAAACCCATGACGCCCTCCCCCCAACGCGTGACGCCGCCCCGCCCCGGCCCCGGCACGCAGGATGATGAGCTGGGATTGGGCAGATACCTGGCCATCCTGGGGGAGCGCCGCGGCACGATCGCGGCGTCCGTCGCCCTGGCCCTGGCCCTGGGCGCGCTGTACCTGCTCACCACGGCGCCGGTGTACCGGGCCAATGCCATCCTCCAAATCGAGCAGAAGGGCAGCAGCCTGGGCGAGCTGGACGAGCTGATTCCAGACGCGCCCAGCGTCGCGGCCACGGAGATGGAGGTCCTGGGCTCCCGGGCGCTCCTGGGGCGCGTGGCGGACACGCTGAACCTGGGCGTGAGCGTGGAGCCCCACCGCTTCCCGGTGGTGGGCGCGGCCTGGGCCCGCGCGCACGAGGGGCCGGAGCTGGCGGCGGTGCCGTGGTGGGGCCGGGCCGCGTACGCCTGGGGCGGGGAGAAGCTCCAGGTGGAGCGGCTGAACGTTCCCACGGAGTGGGAGGACGTGCCGCTCACGCTCGTGGCCCAGGCCGACGGCGCGTTCACCCTGTGGGGCCCGGACGGGCGCGCCGTCCTCCACGGCGTCGCGGGCACCGACGCCCGGACGGAAGGGGACGCGGCGCACGAGGTGGAGCTGAGCGTCACGGAGCTGCGCGCCCGGCCGGGGACGCGCTTCCAGGTGACGCGGCGCTCCAGGCTCGCGGTGGTGGAGGAGCTGCAGCGCGCGCTGCGCATGGCCGAGAAGGGCGCCGGCACGGGCGTCCTCAACCTCACCCTGGAGGGGCCGGATCCGGTGCAGGCCACCACCACGCTGCGGACCATCGCGGACGCGTACGTGCACGCCAACGTGGAGCGCCGCAGCGACGACGCGGGCCGCACGCTGTCCTTCCTGGACAGCCAGCTCCCCGGCCTGCGCCAGGGCCTGGAGCAGGCGGAGGCCGCGCTGCGCGACTACCGCGCCAAGAAGGGCGGCGTGGACCTGGCGCTGGAGGTGCAGGCCGTCCTCAACCGGAGCGCGGACCTGGACAAGGACATCTCCTCGCTCACGCTGGAGCGCTCGGAGCTGCGGCAGCGCTTCACCGAACACCACCCGCTGCTCGTGGCCACGGAGCGCAAGCTTTCGCGCCTGCGCACGGAGCAGGCCGCGCTCAACGCCCGGCTCAAGGGCATCCCGGACGCGGAGCGGGTATCCGCCCAGCTCACGCGCGACGTGAAGGTGGCCAACGAGCTGTACCTCCAGCTGCACAACAAGGCCCAGGAGTACCGGGTGCTCAAGTCGAGCACCATCACCAACGCGCGCCTCATCGACGCGCCCGTGGTGACGCGCCTGCCCGTGCGCCCCACGAAGCCGGACGTGTTCGCGGTCAGCCTGGTGCTGGGGCTGGTGGCCGGCGTCGCGCTGGCCTTCGCGCGGCGGTCGCTGAACCCGGGCGTCACCGACCCCGCGGCCCTGGAGGCCGCGCTCGCGGTGCCCGTGCTCGCCAGCGTCCCCACGGGCCCGCCGCGCGCAGGGCCCGGCCAGTCCCCTCCCTCCATCCTGGCGCGCAGCGCCCCCCGGGACCTCACCGTCGAAAGCCTGCGCGGCCTGCGGACCCGGCTCCAGCGGGCCCTGAAGGAGGCGGACAGCCACGTCGTCGCCCTCACCGGCACGGCCCCCGGCGCCGGGGCGTCCTTCGCCGCCCTCAACCTGGCGTGGCTGCTGGCGGAGACGGGCCAGCGGGTGCTGCTGGTGGACGCGAACCTGCGCGGCGGCTGGCTGCACCGGTGCTTCCGCGAGGCGCGCGTCCCCGGCCTCCATGAGGTGCTGCGCGGCACCGCCACCCCTGGAGCAGGCCGTGCTCCAGGAGGCCGCGCCCCGCCTGTCGTTCCTGGGCGCGGGCGCGCTGCCGCCGGACCCGGCGGAGCTGCTGGCCGGCGTGCCCTTCGACACGTTCGTCGCGCGCGTGGCGGCCGATTACGACGTCGTCCTCTTCGACACGCCCTGCATCCTCGCGGTGACGGACGCGGCGCTGGTGGGCCGGCACGCGGGCGTGCGGCTCGCCGTGGTGCGCGCGGCGACCCAGTCCCTGCGCGAGGTGGCCACGGCGCTGCACCACCTGGAGCAGAGCGGCGTCCCCGTCCACGGCGTGGTCCTCAACGGCGTGCCGCGCTCCCGTTCGGGCCGCGCGGTGAGCGGCGTCTACCAATACGAATACCCGTCCGCGGGCTGAAGGCCAACCGGGAGCCACCGCCGTGAGCTGGATGCGCTGCACAGGACTGGGCTTCATCGCGGCCCTCTACGTCCTCGCGGGCCGCTGGGGCTTCCACCGGCTGGGGCTCGCGGTCAACGAGGAGGTGGACACGAACCTCATCCAGGAGCTGCGGCTCTGGATCGTCCTGTGCGGGGCGCTGTTCGCCAGCGTGGGGCTGCTGCACCGCGCCCGGCGCGACGCGCGCCCCGGCGAGGCGCGCTTCGACCCGCCGCTCATCGCGTCCCTGCTGGGCTTCCTGGGCTACATGTGCGCCAGCACCGCCTGGTCGCCCGACCCGCTCTTCTCCCTGACCAAGGTCTGCGACCTCGTGCTGGTGGGGATGATGTGCGTGGGCTTCGCGCTGGCCGCGCTCCGCCAGCCCGCGCCCCGGGTGCTGGACGCGTTCTGGGCCGCCGTCGTCGCGGCCACGGGGCTGCTCGCGCTCACCGGCATCAAGCAGCTGCTGGGCGGCGGCGGCGGCGCGCGGCTCGCGGTGATGGGTGGCGGGCCCAACATCTTCGCGCGGCTCATGGGGCTGCTCGCGATAGGGGCGCTCTACTTCTGGTACTGGAAGGGCCAGGCGTGGCTGTGGATTCCAGTGGCCGCCACCGGCGTCGTGCTGGCGCTGCTCACGGGCTCGCGCGGCGGCTCCGCCGCCATCGTCGCGGGCATCACCACCTGCCTCGTGGTGGGGCGCGTGCCGCTGCGCCGGCTGCTGCTGCTGCTGCTGCTGGCGACGGTCGCCATCACCGCGGTGACCCTGTTCTCCCCGCTGGGGGAGGCGCTCAGCAACTCCGTGCAGGAGCGCTTCCTGCGCCTCACCCTCAACTACGAGACGGGCGCGGGCGGCGCCGGCAGCACCGAGGGCAAGGTGTACCTGTCCGGGCGGGAGATCCTCTACGCGAGGGCCCTCCAGCTGGGGAAGGACCACCCGGTGGCGGGCGCGGGGCTCGCGGCGTTCCCCGCGCTGCGCCTGGGCGTCTACCCGCACAACCTCTTCCTGGAGGTGTTCTGCGAGGGCGGCGTCGTGGGGCTGCTGCTGCTCGCGGGCGTGCTCGCCACCTTCGTGCGCTCGGCGCTCCTGCGGCGCCAGGGCCTGGACGGCGCCACCGTGGGCGCGGCGGTGCTGGTGCTGCTGGGCGCCCAGTCCAGCGGCGACCTCTACGACAGCCGCGCCCTCTTCCTCTTGATGGTGATGGCCTCCGGGGCCGCGGTCCCCGGCCGCAAGCCCGCGCACGAGGCGCCGCCCCTGCCCCACGCCCTTCCCCAACCTTCATTCACAGGAGCCGTCTGACATGCGCATCGTCTACCTGC
Organism: Corallococcus sp. 4LFB; assembly: GCF_046520365.1. Taxonomy (NCBI): domain Bacteria; kingdom Pseudomonadati; phylum Myxococcota; class Myxococcia; order Myxococcales; family Myxococcaceae; genus Corallococcus; species Corallococcus sp. 4LFB. The sequence continues at coordinate 10,217 of NZ_JBKGHJ010000098.1, read as the reverse complement.
ACCAGTACTTCAACACCCCCACCATGCACGGGGGCACGCGCTCCTATGAGCTCGCGCGGCGCCTGGTCTCCATGGGCCACGAGGTCCACATGGTGACCTCCGACACCCGCACGGACGCCGGCACCGGCAAGGGCTGGCGCGAGTCCAACGAGAGCGGCATCCAGGTGCACTGGCTGCCGGTGCCCTACAGCAACGCCATGAGCTACCCGGACCGCATCCGGGCCTTCAGCCACTTCGCGGTCAACTCCACGCGCCGCGCCGCGCAGCTGCCCGCGGACGTCTTCTTCGCCACCAGCACGCCGCTCACCATCGCGGTGCCGGGCATCGCCGCGTCGAAGTGGAACAAGCGGCCCATGGTCTTCGAGGTGCGCGACCTGTGGCCCGCCATCCCCATCGCGGTGGGCGCCCTCAAGAGCCGCTCCGCCATCATGGCCGCGCAGCTCCTGGAGAAGGCCGCCTACGCGGGCGCGGCGCACATCGTCGCGCTGTCGCCGGGCATGAAGGCGGGCGTGGAGGCGGCGGGCGTGCCGCCGGAGAAGATCACCATCATCCCCAACCTCTGCGACCCGGAGCGCTTCCAGGTGCCGCCGTCCGCGGGCCAGGAGTTCCGGCAGAAGTACGCGTGGCTGGGGGACAGGCCCATGGTGCTGTACGCGGGCACGCTGGGGCTGGTGAACGGCGTGGAGTACCTGGTGCGCGTGGCCGCGGAGATGCGGAAGGTGGATCCGGAGGTGCGCTTCGTCATCATGGGCCAGGGCCGCGAGGAGGCCATGCTGCACGCGCTGGCGGAGAAGCTGGGCGTGAAGGGCGTGAACCTCTTCTTCCTGCCCAGCGTGCCCAAGGCGCAGGTGCCCGCGGTGCTGAGCGCGGCCACCATCGCCACGTCGCTCTTCACGGACGTGCCGGGCATGCAGGACAACTCCGCCAACAAGTTCTTCGACGCGCTCGCGGCGGGCCGGCCGCTGGCGCTCAACTACGGCGGCTGGCAGGCGGAGCTGATGGACCGGGAGGACTTCGGCCTGCGGCTGCCGCCCAAGGACATCCCCGCCGCGGCGGCCATGCTGGCGAAGCGGCTGCGCGACCCGCGCTGGCTCGCTGAGGCCGGGGCGCAGGCGGGGAAGCTGGGCCGCGAGCGCTACTCCGCGGACATCGCGGCGCAGCGGCTGTCGGAGGTGCTGCGGCGCGCGGCGGCGGCCCGGTCATGAAGGCGCGCTCGGTGGGGAGCAACTTCGTCTGGTCACTCTCCGCCGGGCTCGTCTACGCGCTGGCGCAGTGGGGCGTCCTGGTGGCCTTCGCGCGGCTGGCCACCATGGAGGAGGTGGGCGAGTTCGCGCTCGCCCTGGCCATCACCGCCCCGGTGCTGCTGATGGCGCGCATGCAGCTGCGCACGCTCCAGGCCACCGACGCGCGGGGCGCCTTCGGCTTCCAGCACTACCTGGGCCTGATGGTCCTCAACGTCGTCGCGGGCGTGGCGGTGTGCTGCGCCATCGCCACGCTGCTCGCGGACTCGCTGCACGCGGGCTGGGTCATCGCGCTGGTGGCGCTGGCCAAGGGCTTCGAGGCCGTGAGCGAGGTCTTCTACGGCGCGCTCCAGAAGGCGGAGCGGCTGGGGCTCATCGCCCGGTCCACCATCGCCAAGAGCGCGCTGTCGGCGGTGCTGGTGCCGCTGGCGCTGTGGCTCACGCACAGCCCCATCGCGGGCGCGGCGGCCATGGCGTTCGCGTGGGCCATCGTCCTCTTCGTCTTCGACGCGCGGGCGCTGCGGCGCGAGTTCCCCGGCGTGCGCCCCTGGAGCACCCTCTGGCGCACGCCGTGGCGCCAGGAGGCCGGCCAGCTCAAGGCCCTCTTCCTGCTGTGCTGGGTGCTGGGCCTCACCGCGCTGTTGGGCGCGCTCCGGCCCAACATCCCCCGCTACCTGCTGGAGGCGCACGCGGGCCAGGCGGAGCTGGGCATGTACGCCGCGCTCGCGTACTTCGCCGCGCTGGGCGGCCGGGTGGTGCACTCGCTGGGGCAGGCGGTGAGCCCCCGGCTGGGGCGCTACCACGCGGCGGGGGAGGCGCGCCGCTACGGCAGGGCGCTGGCGGGCTTCACGGCGGCCTCGGCGGGGGTGGGCCTGTGCGCCATCGCGGGCTCCGCGCTGTTCGGCCGGTGGGCGCTGACGCTCTTCTACGGGGCCGCCTACGCCAGGAACCTCACCTTGTTCGTCTGGCTGATGGGGGCCGCGGCGCTGGAGTACGTCTGCCTGAGCCTCGCGGTGGGGCTCACCGCGGCGCGCGAGCTCAAGGGCCAGGTGGTGCTGCTCGTCGTGTCCGTGGCCGTGGTGGCGCTGGGCAGCGCCTTCTGGGTGCCGCGCGTGGGGCCGGTGGGGGCCGCGTGGGCGCTGGGGCTGGGCTGGGTGGCGGAGCTTACGTGCAGCGCCTGGCTGACCTGGCGCGTCTGGCGGCGGCTGACGGCGCCGGACGCCCGCGGGCGCTCGCGCCCATCGCGCCGGTGGATGCACGGGAGCGGACAGTGGGCTGAGTCCCGGGGGCCGTAGTGGGGGGGCCGGGGCGGCTCTAGCGTTGCCCGCCCAAGGAGCGACGTCCCCATGCAAAGACAGACAGGAACCGGGTTGTTCCTCAAGCGGTGCATCGACGTGGTGGCGGCGGGGGTGGGCTTGCTATGCCTTGCCCCGGTGATGGCCGCCACGGGCCTGTTCGTCCGCGTGACGATGGGCAGCCCCGTCCTCTTCCGGCAGCCGCGGCCGGGCAGGAAGGGCCAGCTGTTCACCGTCCTCAAGTTCCGCACGATGCTGGAGGCCACGGACGCGGACGGGCAGGCGCTGCCGGACGAGGAGCGCCTCACCTGGGCCGGGCGGCTCTTGCGCTCCACCAGCCTGGATGAGCTGCCGCAGCTGTGGAACGTGCTGAAGGGCGACATGAGCCTCGTGGGGCCGCGCCCGCTGCTGGTGGAGTACCTGCCGCGCTACAGCCAGGAGCAGGCGCGCCGCCACGACGTGCTGCCCGGCGTCACCGGCTGGGCGCAAATCAATGGCCGCAACGCGCTCGGCTGGGACGAGCGCTTCCGGCTGGACGTCTGGTACGTGGACCACTGGAGCCTGGCGCTGGACGCGAAGGTGCTGGCGCTGACGGTGGTGCGCGTGCTCCAGCGCCAGGGCATCTCCTTCACGAGCGAGGCCACCCTGAACAAGTTCATGGGCAACCCGCCGCCGGAGTCCAACGTCGTGCCGCTCCGGCAGCAGGAGGCCGGCGCCGTCAGCCCGCCGTCCGCAGCCCCTGCCTCCGGGGGACGTCGCGGACCACCTCCACCACCCGCTCGAGTTCCTGGCGCGTGAGGTTGGAGCCGGACGGCAGGCACAGGCCGTGGCGGAACAGGGCCTCCGCCACGCCGCCGCGCCGCCGCTCGAAGGTCGCGAAGACGGGCTGCAGGTGCATGGGCTTCCACACCGGCCGCGCCTCGATGTTCTCCCGCTCCAGCGCGGTGCGCACCGCCTCCCGGTCCGCGCCGAACGCCTCCGGGTCGATGGTGAGCGTGGTGAGCCAGCGCGTGTGCCGGCCCCACGGCGCCTCCGGCATGAACGCGATGCCCGGCAGGTCCCGGAAGGCCTCCGCGTAGAACGCGTGGTTCGCCCGGCGCGCGGCCACCCGGTCCTCCAGCACGTGCAGCTGCCCCCGGCCAATGGCGGCCAGCACGTTGCTGAGCCGGTAGTTGTAGCCAACCTCCGAGTGCTGGTAGTGCGGCGCCGCGTCGCGCGCCTGCGTGGCCAGCTTGAGCGCGTGTTGGACCAGCTCGCCGTCCGCGGACACCAGCATCCCGCCGCCGGACGTGGTGAGGATTTTGTTGCCGTTGAACGAATAGATGCCCACGCGGCCCACCGTGCCGGGGGCCCGCCCCTTGTACGTGCTGCCCAGGGCCTCCGCCGCGTCCTCCACCACGGGCACGCCGTAGCGGTCACAGGCGGCCATGAGGGGATCCAGGTCCGCGCTCTGGCCATACAGGTGCACCACCACCACGGCGCGGGGCAGCCGGCCCACGCGGGCGCGCATGGACAGCTCCTCCTCCAGCAGCACCGGGTCCATGTTCCAGGACGTGCGCTCGCTGTCGATGAAGACGGGGGACGCGCCCAGGTAGCGGATGGGGTTCACCGACGCGGAGAAGGTGAGCGTGCTCACCAGCACGTCGTCGCCGGGGCCCACGCCCACCAGCTGGAGCGCCAGGTGGAGCGCGGCCGTGCCGGAGCTCAAGGCCAGCGCGTGCGGGGTGCCCACGCAGCGGGCGAACTCCTCCTGGAAGGCATCGACGTGGGGCCCCAGGGGGGCAATCCAGTTGCTCGCGAACGCGTCGTCGACGTAGCCGCGCTCGAGCGTGCCCATGTGGGGCGAGGACAGGTAGATGCGGGAGGGCATGCGGAAAGCTCCAGGCAGGACCGGGCACTCGGACCCCGGCATTGCCTGGAGCGTTCGCACACTCCCCCCCTCCCGCGCGCTCGGGCGGAAGGAGGGGGTGTCTGTCCGCATTGTGGAACTTGTTACAGCGCCGAACCGGCGCCCAGCAGCTTCGCGTTGAGCGCGGCGTTGCCGTAGTACTGGGTGTTCTGGCCCACGGTGTGGGTCTCCAGGCGCTTCTGGAGGGCGGCGTTGTAGCGGCCCAGCTTCACGAAGCCGTCATTGAACCAGCCCGTGCCGCTGCCCGTGCCGTCCACGTAGTTGCGGTACGTCCTGGCGGCCGGCCAGATGACGTTGTTCAGGGTGACGATGAACTTGCGCATGTCCGCGTCCGTCCACTCCATGCCCGCGTCGTGGGCTTCCACGATGTAGGCCATCACGCCGTTGCCGTGCGCCACGTCCTGGCCGGGGCGCTTCTTGGAGCCCCACTCGGCGGCCCAGAAGTACGCGCTGGCGTTCACCGGGCTGGTCATCAGCTGACCGCGCAGCGACGAGCTGTTGTTGGGCATGTCCCGGTTGATGTTGTTGAAGACGGTCATGTACTGCGCCCGCTTCGTGGCGTCCGTCGTCATCTTCGACAGGTCCATGGCGATGTATGCCCAGTGCGACGCCATGTGGGTATTCACGCGGTAGATGTAGCTGTTCGCGCCGCGCTTGAGCCACTTCTCGAACATGTTCCGTTCGGTGAACGCCAGCAGCTTGTCGTACTGCGTCTTGTACGTGGCGTTGCCGTAGAGCGCGGGCGTCTCACGGATGGTGCGCAGCATGCGCGTCACGTAACGCCAGCAGTAGCTCTCGAACAGGGGGACCTCCTGGCCCAGCGTGTCCGAGCGTGCCGACGCCCAGCCCAGGTAGCTGTCCTTGAACTGGCTCCGGGGCAGCGAAGAGGAGACCTTCGCGTGGTTGACCATGTTGTTCACATACAGCAGCGCCCGGTCCATGTACTGCGTCTTGCCGGTGGCGCGGTACATCGCGGTGTTGCCGTCGATGCCGTAGGACAGGTCGTAGAACTGCCAGCTGTCCAGGGAGTTGCTCTTGGGCAGGAAGCTGGAGGTGTGCTCCGAGTTCCAGCGGTTCAGGAAGAGCGTCTCCCAGCCGGCGACCGTGCGCAGGCTGACGGCGGCCTGGGCAGTCGTCGCCAGGCCCTCCTCGGCGGAGGCAGGCGCTTCCGCGGTGGCGGGGGCGTCCGCCTCCGGAGCGGCCTCCGCGTCAGGAGCGGCCGGGGCGGCCTCCGCCTCCGGCTCGCCAGGGACCGCCGTGCCCTCTTCGGGGGAAGAGGGAGCGAGCAAGTCCGTATCCGGGCTGGCGCCTTCGGTGCTGCCCGGGGTGTTGTCTCCGTTGTTGCTGGCCGTGCCGGGATTGTCCTGCTCGGGGTTGGGGCCGCAGGCACCACCCACCAGCAGGGCAAGCGACAGCAGGGACGACAGGGCACGACCAGACGTGTTGCGACGACGAGGTTCCAACATCAGGGGGGTCCTGTTGGGTAGCTCCCGTCAACGGCCCGGTAGGCTACCCTGTTGTGGGAACGCCGGAGTGCGTTCACAGGTCGCCAGAAGCATTTGGGGGCCTCTTGAATTCCTTTGTGATTAGACAAAAATAAAATCACGACTGTCTGTGAGTGTTCAGTCCAGGGCCACATGGGCCTGTCCGCCTGAGCCGGTTGGGAGATGTATGACGAGGACAGGGCAGGCGAGCGCCATGCTGGTTCCCGACGCGGGAGCCTCGGCGTTGTCAGAGCAGTACTTCCGCTCCGGGCACCACCTACGCGCCGAGCAGGTCACCCATACGCTGGTCGTCAAAAACGACACAGGCAGGATGTTTCACGTGCCACTCATTGTGCGAGCGATTGAGGGCACGAGCTATCGCGACGCCATTTCCCCGTATGGCTTTCCGGGCGGCGAGCTGGACGGGTTGAGCGAGGTGCCGGCACCCGCGGTGGATTGGCGGGCCACGGAGCTGGTCAGCATCTTCGTGAGGGAGCGGGTCCAGGGACCGCACTGCTTCCTGGGAGGCACGGCGCGCAACGAGGTCTTCTTCGTGGATCCATGCCGCCCGCTCACACTGCGGGAGATGCACCGCCGGCACCTGCGGCGCAACGTCCGGCTGGGCTTCGTGAGCACCGTGCGTGCGTGCCGGGACGCGCCGCCCGAGGAGCGCGCGGGCTTCCGGGACGTGTACCGGCAGACCATGGTCCGGGACCAGGCGTGCCCCCGGTACTTCTTCTCGGACGCATATTTTGAAGAGCTGTTCGCGTCCCCGGCGGCCTGGCTCGCGACGACGCGGGCGCCGGACGGCGCCGTCGCCTCCGCGGCCCTGGTCGTCCAGAGCGACGGCCTGCTGCACTACTACCTGGGCGGAACGGCGGATGCCCACCTGGCGCGCTCGCCCGCGAAGAACGTCTTCGGCGAGATGATCGCCCTGTGCACCCGGCTGGGGCTCCCCCTCCACCTGGGGGGCGGCCTCACGCCGGGGGACGGGCTGGAGGACTTCAAGCGCGGCTTCGCCAACGCCAGCGGGCGCATCCACACGCATGAAATCATCTGCGACGCGGCCGCGTACGCCGCGCTGGCGGAGGGCCGTTGCGCGGGCAGCTTCTTCCCGGCCTACCGCGCGCCGCACGCGCCATGACGAAGCCCCGGCCTCCCGCGCCGGAGCACGGGAGGCCGGGGCCTCGTGGACGACGGACAGGCCCGCGTGGGGTCAGGCGCTGACGTTCTGCTCCGCGGCGGACGCCTTCACCGCCGGGAAGGCGGGCAGCACCTTCGCCACGGGCCCCGGCTGCTTCGACGGGGTGTACGCGGGCAGGAGGTCCTGGAGGGCGCGCTTCAGGTCATGGACGTCGCCGGCCCTGGCCGCGCGGTCCAGGCGCTTGAGCTGGAGCTGGAAGTCCGCGGGCGGCGCCGGGCTCCTGGCCACCTTGATGCGGTTGCGCACCTGCTGGGTGAGCTCCTCCTCCTCCGACATGAGCACCTCCTCCAGCTTCTCCCCCGGGCGCAGCCCCGTGTAGACGATGGGGATGTCCTTGTCCGGCACCAGGCCCGTCATGGTGATCATGTTCGCGGCCAGCTCCGCGATGCGCACCGGCGCCCCCATGTCCAGGATGCACAGCTCGCCGTAGCCGCCCAGGCCGGCCAGCACCACCAGGCCCACCGCCTCCGGGATGATCATGAAGTAGCGGGTGCAGTCCGGGTGCGTGACGGTGACGGGGCCGCCCGCTTGGATCTGCTGCTTGAAGAGGGGCACCACGCTGCCCGCGGACCCCAGCACGTTGCCGAAGCGCACGGCGCAGAACGTGGTGCGCGACGTCGCGGCGATGTCGCGGATGACCATCTCCGCCAGCCGCTTGGAGGCGCCCATCACCGACGAGGGCTTCACGGCCTTGTCCGTGGAGATGAGGATGAAGCGCTCCGCGCCGCACGCGTCCGCCATGCGCGCCACGTTCTGCGTGCCGAAGACGTTGTTCTTGATGGCCTCCTCGGGCGAGTCCTCCATCAGGGGCACGTGCTTGTGCGCGGCCGCGTGGAAGACGTACTGCGGCGCGAACTCCACGCCAATGCGCAGCATCCGGTCCAGGTCGCGGATGTCCGCCACCACGGAGTGCACCGGCAGGTTCGGGTAGCGCGACTGCAGCTGGCGCACCAGCAGGTAGAGCTCGTTCTCGTTGATGTCCACCACCACCAGCGACGCGGGCGAGTGCCCCGCGACCTGCCGGACGATTTCACTGCCGATGGAGCCCGCGCCGCCGGTGACGAGGATGCGGCGGCCCGTCACCAGCCGGTGCACCTCCTCGTGGTCGAAGGCGATGGCGTCGCGGGGCAGCAGGTGCTCCGGGGACAGGTCGTGCAGCATGGCGGCGGTGATCTTCTGGTCCAGGTAGGCGAACGAGGCCGGGATGATCTTGAAGCTGACGCTCTGGTGCCGGCACAGGCTCAAGAGGTGCCGCGTGCGCTCCGGGGACAGCCGGGGGATGGCGATGAGCACCTGCGTCACCCGGTGCTTCCTCATCAGCTCCGGCAGCGCGTCCAGCACGCCGAGCACCGGCTTGCCGTTGAGGAAGGTGCCCTGCTTGCCCGGGTCGTCATCCACCAGCCCGATGACGTGCCACGGGCTGGTCCGCTCGCGCAGCAGGTCGCGCAAAAGCAGGTCCCCGGCGCTGCCCGCGCCCACGATGAGGGTGCGCTGGGAGCCCTGCGCCCGCGCGCGCTGCTGGTCCAGGTACCACTGCCGCGCCATGCGCGGGGCGAAGCGGTGGAAGCCCAGGAGCGTGGTGGTGACGAAGAACTCCAGCGCCACCACCTGCCCCGGCAGCACCTCCGCGAAGAAGATGGTGCGCAAGAGCTCGAAGACGATGGTGGCCGCGAGGCTGGCCAGCTCCAGCCGGACCGCCTCGTGGATGCCGGAGCGGTGGAACGACCAGCGGTGCAGCCCCAGCCACACCAGCGTCACCAGGCGCACCGCCACCAGCAGCGCCATGGCGCGGGGCAGCGCCTCCCTGCACGCCGGAGGCAGCCCGTCAGCGAAGTGCAACACCGTGGCGAAGCGCAGCGAGCAGGCGATGAGGACCGCGTCCACGCCCAGCATCCGCAGCCAGCCGAAGCGGTGAGCCCTTCGCGGCGCCTCCCCCGGGGCCTCCTGGGGCTCCACGTCCATGCTCAGCGCATCCAGCTTCTGACCGTGTTCCATCGAAGTCTCCCCCTCCGGCCTGGCGTCCACGGAAAATCCGCCGTCCTCCCACCCGCGTAATCAGGAAGACACGCCTTTGCTCGGAAACTCGGACAAGATGGACGCGCGTCCAGTGGGCTCAAAGCCGTCCAGGAGTGCTGTCCGACCCCGTGGCCAGGGGGATGCGTGGCATTGAGCAGAGGCGCCGTCCTCCGGGGTGGAAACCCAGACATGCCCCGGGCCTTCCAGCCGCCGGGGGTTCACCTCCCCCAGGTCCGCCAGGGCCGTGTTTCATCCATGTGACACGTCCCCTGCTGGAAGGGACGGGCCGCCCCTGGCGCGATGGTCGCGGCAGCTGGCTGACACTCCGCGAGCCTTGCCCCCCTGGAGTGCTCCCGCCACGCTGGCGCCATGACGACCGAATTCATCCTGCTCCGGCACGGGGAGACGGAGTGGAACGCCCAGGGGCGCCTGCAGGGGCACCTGAACAGCTCGCTGAGCCGCGAAGGGCTGCGGCAGGCGGACGCGCTCGCGGCGCGCCTGGCCACCCTCCCCTTCCAGGCCCTCTACAGCAGCGACCTGGACCGCGCGGCGCAGACGGCGGCCCGCATCGCGGCGAGGACGGGCCACGACGTCCAGCAGGACGCGCGGCTGCGGGAGCGCGGGCTGGGCATCCTCGAAGGGCTGACGCGCGCGGAGGCCGGCCAGCGCCACCCGGACGTCTTCTCCGCGTACGCGGAGGGCCCCGCGGACTACGTCGTGCCCGAGGGTGAGAGCGCGACGCAGCGCCTGCGGCTGGCGCTGCACTGCCTGGAGGACCTGGGCGCGCGCCACGCGGAGGCCCGCGTCGTGGTGGTCACCCATGGGGGCGTGCTCAGCGCCCTGCTGCGCCACTGCCTGGGCATCCCGCCCGCGACGCCGCGCGCCTTCTCCGTCCTCAACGCGGGCTGGAACCAGTTCGACCTCCACGCGGGGGGCTTGCGGCTGGTGACCTGGGGGGACGTCAGCCACCTGCGCGCGCTCAGCCTGGACGACACCTGAGCCGGCCCTCGCGCGCGGCCCGGGACAACCCCAGGGGTCCTCGAGCGCCGCGCCCGGCGGGGAGCGCCG
>NZ_JBKGHJ010000989.1:0-1386 GCF_046520365.1 Corallococcus sp. 4LFB | reverse complement strand
TCCGCACCGCCCTGCGGACCGGCCTGACGGCGGGACTTCTGCGCGAGGACGCCGGGCGGCGCGTCCCAGCCCTGCTCCAGCGGCCCCGCGTGCGAAGGGTCCGTGCTCCGCGCATCGTTCCTGGGCTCGGGCTCCGGGGCGGGGGCGTCGTCCTCGGGGGCATCCGGGGCGTAGTCCTCGGGATGGAAGGCCTCGAAGCCGGGCGCGGCCTCCTGCGTGTCCGCGGAGGCCTCCTGCTCCGTGGGCGCGCGGCTGTACGGGGCGCGCTGGACGATGGACGCCTCGTGCTCCTCGGCGTGCAGGTCCTCCATCTCCGCGCCGGAGATGGGCTCCAGCTGGAAGGGCTCCACGAACGGCACGGGCCCGGGGGCCGCGAGGCTCACCTCGTTGGGGAACAGCTCCGACACGAAGCGCCCCACCTCCTCCGCGCCGGGCAGGCCGCCGCCCGCGGAGAGGAAGTTGCGCAGGGCCTGGGCGAACTCGCCGCACGAGCGGAAGCGCCGCTGGGGCGCGGGATCCAGCGCGCGCATGATGGCCGGATCCAGCCGCGAGTTGATCCGCCGGTCCAACCGGCTGGGCGGAGGCAGCGCCTCGCGGCGGGTGCTGACGCCGCTGCCGGGCACCACGGCCTCGCGCAGCGTGAGCAGCTCGTAGGCGATGGCGCCCAGCGAGTACACGTCGGACGCCTCCGTGGGCGTCTCCCCGCGAGTGACCTCCGGCGCGCGGTACGCGCTGCGGCCCCGGTGCGCGAACGTGCGCTTGAGCTGGGGCACGGACAGCAGCGCCTGGAGCGCGCCGAAGTCGCAGATGGCCGGGAAGCCGTCGCGGGACAGCAGCACGTTGCCGGGGGTGATGGCCCCGTGGACGACGCCCGCGTCGTGCGCCAACTGCACGGTCTCCAGGAGCTGGATGACGATGGAGAGCGCCACCGTGGGCGGCAGCAGCACCTCCTTCGTGTTGAGGCGCTGGAGCGCGATGCCCAGCGTGAAGCCGTCCACGTCCTCGCGCACGATGGCGAGCCGCTGGCGCACGAAGCCCACGTCCACGACGTGGAGGAGGCCCGGGTGGCGCACGGGCTGGAGCCGCCGCACCGTCTCCGCCAGCTCGCGGGCATAGCCGGGGTCGGAGGTGCGCGGCAGGAAGAGCTTCACCGCGACGGGGAGGGTGGGCAGCAGCAGGGCCTCGTACAGCTCCGCCAGGTCCCCCGCCTCCGTGCGGCCGGTGAGCCGGTACGTCCCGCTCATCGGGGCTTCCGGGGCGTCTTGGGCGCGCGCGCGCGGCGGGACACGGCGGCGAACATGAAGCCGCACCAGACGCACGACTCACCGCGCCGTCCGCGGGGCAGCTCCAGGGTGCAGCCGGGGCAGCGCGGCCGGGGCCGGGCGG
>NZ_JBKGHJ010000988.1:0-1392 GCF_046520365.1 Corallococcus sp. 4LFB | reverse complement strand
CGCGCACGGAGGCGTCCGCGTCCGGCGTGAGGAGCGCGAGCGCTCCCGGGTCGGGCGCCGCGCGGCCGCTGTCGAAGAGCGCCTGGCGCCACAGCCAGTGCGACAGCCGCAGGCGGACCGCGGGCGGAGCCTGGGGATGCAGGTGGAAGAAGCGGCACAGCAGGGGCAGCACGTCCGGCCTCGGCACGAGCTCCAGGTGCGGGATGCCCGCGTCCCCGCGGAGGAAGTCGAAGGCGCGGCCCACCGCGCGCGCCGTGCGCTCCAGCGCGGGGGCCCAGTCGTCCTCGGCGGCGAACTCCTCGCGGAAGTCGCGCGTGAAGTCCCGCCCATCCACCGCGAGCAGCAGCATGGGCAGCGCGTCGTCCTCCAAGCGGCCGAAATCACGGGACGCGAGCCACGCCCCCAGGTCCTCCAGGCTCTGGCAGGACAGCTCGAGTCGCCCGGGAGGGGTGGGTGCCATGGGACGTCCTGCGTAGCGGAGACTCGTGAACACTCACATCACCCGCGGGTCGTAATGCTCACTTCCCGCCTTGACGCTGCGAAGAATTTCTTTAAAGAATGCACGCACGTCCTCTTCTCCTTTGAAGATGGCGTATGTACCGGGCCTCGCGTTCCCCAACCGCGGAACCGGTGCGTGACGTCCCAGTTGAGCCCCGCGCGCCGCGTTCCCCCTCTCGGCGCGCGGTGGCCCCTGGGACTTCCACCTCGCCCCGCTCACTCTCCAGGTCCCCTCGAGGATTCGAGTGTCCACGTCCACCTTCGTCCTGCCCGTCTCGCTGGCCCTGCGCCTGCTCACCTCGGCGGCGCCCCAGAACACCGCCACCGCGCCCTCCCAGGACCCCGCGCCGAAGTCGCCGGCCACGTCGTCGGTGAAGGCGGCGCCCCCGGCCGTGTCGAAGCTGAGCGCCGCGCAGCAGACCACCGCGGGGCGGCTGGTGGGGTCCGCGCTCGCGGAAGGCCATGCGTACGCGCGGCTGGCGGAGCTGACGGACGGCGTGGGGCCGCGCCTGTCCGGCTCCGAGTCCGCGGAGGCCGCGGTGCAGTGGGCCCTGCGCTCCTTCCAGGCGGACGGGGTGAGGGCGTGGAAGGAGCCGGTGAAGGTGCCGCGCTGGGTGCGCGGCGAGGAGCACGGCGAAATCCTCCCCTCCGGGCGCACGCGCGGCCTGCCGCTGGCGCTCTTGGCCCTGGGCGGCAGCGCGCCCACGCCGCCGGAGGGCATCACGGCGGAGGTGGTGGAGGTGAACTCGCTGGAGGAGCTGGCGGCGCTGGGGGCCAGGGTGAAGGGCCGCATCGTGTTCTTCAACCACACCATGGCGGAGGCGGCGGACTACGGCCGCTTCGCGGGGCTGCGCGGGCGGGGCCCGGCGGCGGCGGCGAAGCAGGGCGCGGTGG
>NZ_JBKGHJ010000987.1:0-1394 GCF_046520365.1 Corallococcus sp. 4LFB | reverse complement strand
GCCGGCCGGAGGTGGACCTGGAGGCGGTGCGCGCCGGGGGCGGCTTCCTGGGCACGCTGCTGGAGGAAGCGCAGGCGCTGTCGCACGACGACGCGGCGCTCGCGGCGCTGTGGGACGACGAGGACCTGACGACGCTGGGGCAGCGGCTCAAGCGGCTGGGCGTGGATGCGCTGGAGGCGCCCCGGCCGGAGCTGGTGACGCAGGCCGGGCAGCGCGGCGTGGAGCAGCTCCACGAGGAGGCATCATGAAGCCGGGCCTGCGCATCAACCGCTTCCAGGTGGACGGCTTCGGGCACTTCCGGGGGTACTCGGGGACGCCGGGGCCGGGGCTCACGCTGCTGTACGGGCCCAACGAGGCGGGCAAGAGCACGCTGCTCGCGTTCCTGCGCGGCGTGCTGTTCGGCTTCGAGAAGCGCGGCCAGCCGGAGCGCTACGAACCGGAGGGCGCGCTCTTCGGCGGCGAGCTGTGGCTGGAGACGGCGTCCGGCCCGCTGGTGGTGCACCGCCACGGTGGGAAGCGCGCGTCGGAAGGCACGCTCACGGTGCGGAGCCCGGAGGGGCAGCCGCTGCCGGAGACGCTGCTGGAGCAGGCGCTGGCGGACGTGCCGCGCGAGCTGTTCTTCGAGGTGTTCGCCTTCCGCCTGGACGAGCTGTCCTCCTTCCAGCGGCTCGCGCAGCAGCGCGGCGTGTCGGAGGCGCTGTTCGCCGCGGGCATGCAGGGCGCGCGTCGGCTGCCGGAGGCGGTGGAGCGGCTGCGCAAGGGCGCGGAAGGGCTCTACGCGCCGCGCGGGCAGAAGCCCGAGCTGAACCGCGTGATGAAGGAGCTGGAGGACGTACAGCAGGCGCTGCGCGAGGCGGGAGACCGGCCCGCGCTCTACTTCTCCACGCGCGACCGGCTGGCGGAGCGCATCGCGGAAGGCCACGCGCTGGAGGTGGCGCGCAAGCAGACCGAGCACGCGCTGGACCACGCCGCGCGGCTGGAGTCCGCGCTGGGGGACCTGGCGGTGCTCGCGCGCGACCGGGTGGAGCTGGCCACGCTGCCGGTGCTGGACACCTTCCCGCCGGGCGCGGAGACGCGGCTGGAGGACGTGCTCCAGCGGCGCAAGACGTACCGGGCCCAGCAGGCGCAGCTGAATGAGCGGCTGATGCCTATCGAAGAAGCGCGGGAGCGGCTGGCGGCCCCATGGCCCGTGCGCGAGCGCGCCGAGTCCCTCCGCACGGCGCTGGCCACGTACTCCGGACATTCGGAGCAGCTTCGCGCGCTGCCCGCGCGCAGGGCGGCGCTCACGTCGCGGCGGCGGCAGCTGGAGCAGTCTCTGGAAGAGCTGGGGCTCGCGGTGGACGCGGGCGGGCTGCTCGCGCTGGACCGTGGGCGCGCGGGCGCGCGGGGAGCTG
>NZ_JBKGHJ010000986.1:0-1396 GCF_046520365.1 Corallococcus sp. 4LFB | reverse complement strand
GCGGGCTTCTCACTGGAGGACGGCGCCCCGCGCGCCGCGCCCCCGACTCTCCCGCCTGGACGCGCTCACCTCGAAGGGCCCCGCCGTCTGCCTGGGCAGCCCCTGGCGCGTGCGCTTCCCGGACGGCCCCGACGGTGGCCGCGACTACGCGGGCGTCTTCACCTGGTCCACGCCTCCGCCGTACCGTCCGCCGCCCGGCGTGCCCACCACCCCCAGCGCGCTGAAGGCCCGGCGCGGCTCCGACTTCGTCTTCCGCACCACGCGCGTGCAGTACACCGCCGGCGTCGTCGCCGCGGAGGACGTCACGCTCCAGGGCGAGGCCCGCGTCGCGCTGGCCCGCGTGGCCGCGCACAACGAACGCCACTCTGGCCCCCGCCACCCCGGCCGCGCCCTCTGCGACACCACCCACTGCCAGGCCTTCCGGGGCACCGTGCGCATCCGCCCGGAAGAAGCCCGCGCCCTCCAGCTCCCGCCCCTGAAGTGGGACGCGTGGCTCACCTTCTCGCAGGGCGGCTCCACCCCGTGGCGCGAAGCCCGCTCCCGCTCCCAGGTGGAAGCCCTGCTGGGCACGAACCTCGTGTCGCTGCGCTTCGAGTCCGGCCGCGTGCGCTACCTGCGCACCGAAGGCCCCCCCAGCGCCCCCTACGAGGACGCACGCTCCCTGCCGTGCGACACGCTGCGCGCCGGCCTCCGGCTCCCCTCCTGCCCGCGGCGCGCCTCCTTCGACGGCCCCCAGGTCCTCTTCGAAGGCCAGGGCCGCGGCCACGGCGAGGGCCTGGACGTCGAAGCCGCCAAGGCCTCCCCCCGCCTCTCCAGCGACGCCCTCCTGGAGCGCGCCTATGGAGCCCGGGGCCCCCAGCGCCCCTGACGGCGGAAGACGGAGGCCCCGGGGCGATGGGCGCGCAACTGGTCCGACTGTCGGACCCGTTGGGGCGCTTCGCCTCCGGAGGGTGCTCCTCCCTCCACAAGACCTACAGGGTTTCCCAGTACCCACCCTGGAAACCGTGAAAAACGTGCTGACACGGGCCTCTAATCACAGCTATTACGGAAGAATACCGTAGCGCTGTTTGGTGCGAGGGGCCCAATGGCGGAGGGAAGGAGCGAGGCGGAGGCCACGCGGCGCGCGTTGGAGGCGTTGCCGGAGGGCCTTCGGGTGCGCTGGGTCCAGGAGGGCCGGGGGGCCTGGGTCCTGGGCTGTCAGGACTCGAAGCCGAACCTGCACGCGCCCCGGGGCGAGGACGTGCTCATCCAGGGCGAGCTGTGGCTGCTGGGGGCCCGCTACGTGGAGGGCGCGGTGCCGCGCGGTGCCTTGCGGGTGTGGCTGCTGGAGGGCCCGGTGCGGCACATGCTGGCCGCGCGCGTGGCGGTGGGCGGCGGCGACCTGACGCTGGGCCTG
>NZ_JBKGHJ010000985.1:0-1403 GCF_046520365.1 Corallococcus sp. 4LFB | reverse complement strand
GAGGCCAGCGTCGCGATGGTGGACTCGTGGTGACGGTGCGCGCTGTAGCCGAAGGTCAGCTGCAACCGGCCGCCCATCACCGAGCCGTTGAGCTCCAGTGCATGCAGGCGGGTGCCATCAGGAGCGAGGTTGGATCCGATGGCTTCCGAAGCCAGTGAGAAGAAGCGGCTGGCCGTGACGGAGGCATCCAGTTGGCCCAGATAGTTGAAGGCCACCTCGGGCACGGGTGTGTCGCGCAGAGACGTGGCGGTGTCGTGCGGGGCCAGCCAGCGCAGGAGCCCGAAGCCGATGCCATGGTGGGGCAGGCGGCGGCGCGCGTCGCGCACGGTGCGAAGCGCGTCTCCCGCGGAGCCATTAGCGGGCAGCTCGACTTGCAGGGGCACCAGCGAGGTGAACCAGCCCACGGTGCGGGAGAGGTCCACGTCGGCGAAGAGGGCCTCGCGGCCGTGGCCTTCCAGGTGGACGCGGGCGAGGGGTTGGCCCGTCCACTCACGCAGCGCGAGGTAGAGCGCTGTCAGCAGCACCTCGTCGATGGAGGCACGCCAGGCGGTGGGGACTTCCTGCAACAGCAGGCGCGTCTCCTGGGCGTCGAAGGCCAGGGAGTGGCGGCGCTCGGAGGCGTGGGTGTTGGGGCCGGAGGCGTCGGTGGGCAGCGGGGCCGGAGCGGTGCCCAGGGTCTCGTGCCAGAGGGAGGCTTCGCGGGCGAAGGCGGCGGAAGCGGCGTGGGCCTCCAGGCGGCGCGCCCACGTCTGGAAGGAGGAGGACTTGGGCGGCAGCGCCGGGGTGCGGCCCTCCAGCAGGGCGGCGTAGCAGGCCTCCAAGTCCTCGATGAGGACGCGCCAGGAGACGGCGTCGACGACGAGGTGGTGGGCCACCAGCAGCAGGCGCTGGGCGCCCTGGCCCAGGTGGAAGAGGCAGGCGCGCAGCAGGGGCGGCTGGGAAAGGACGAAGGAGGCCTGGAGACGCGAAGCCTCGGCCTCCAAGGCGCGGGGCTGCTCGGAGGCGGGCAGCGAGGAGAGGTCCACCTCAGTGAGGAAGAAGTCAGCTTCCTCGGGAGGCACACCGTGCGAGGCCCAGGCGCCAGAGGCGTCCGGCGAGGGGCGGTCCACTTCGGCCGCAGCAGGAGGCACGCTGTGCAAGGCCGAGGTGCTGGAGGCGTCACGCGAGAAGCGCAGGCGCAGGGCGTCGTGGTGGGAGAGCAGCCGGCGCAGGGCGGCTTCCAGGTGCGAGGGCTGAAGGGGCTGACGGCTGGCCAGCAGCAGGGCCTGGTTGAAGTGGTGGGCGTGCGCGGCGTCGTGGTGCAGCAGGTGGTGCTGGATGGGCGTCAGCGCCGTGGGACCGGTGACGGGGCCTTGCTCGGTGGAGACGACGTCGCTGGAGGCCCGGGCGACGAGGGCGAGGGC
>NZ_JBKGHJ010000984.1:0-1407 GCF_046520365.1 Corallococcus sp. 4LFB | reverse complement strand
CGAACAGCCCCAGCTGCCCCGCGCTCGTCGCCGCGCGCTTCGCGGAGCGCACCGCCACGCGGGGACGGCCCGCGTCGTCCAGCTCGCCGGACTCCAGGTTCTGCAGCAGCTCGCGGGCGCGCGTCACCACCTCCGGCGGCAGCCCGGCCAGCTTCGCGACCTCGATGCCGTAGGAGCGGCTGGCCCCGCCGGGCACCAGCTTGCGCAGGAAGATGACCTTGCCGCCCTGCTCCTTCACCGCGATGCACAGGTTCTTCACCCGGGGCCGCTCGCGCGCCAGGTCCACCAGCTCGTGGTAGTGCGTGGCGAAGAGCGTCCGCGCGCCCACCGTGTCGTGGAGGTGCTCCGCCACCGCCCACGCGATGGAGAGGCCGTCGAACGTGGACGTGCCCCGGCCAATCTCATCCAGGATGACCAGGCTCTTCTTCGTGGCGTGATGGAGGATGTGGCTGGTCTCCGTCATCTCCACCATGAACGTGGACTGCCCGCGCGCCAGGTTGTCCGCCGCGCCCACGCGCGTGAAGATGCGGTCGCACAGGCCGATGCGCGCCGCCTTCGCCGGCACGAACGAGCCCGCCTGCGCCATCAGCGCCGTCAGCGCCACCTGCCGCATCACCGTGCTCTTGCCCGCCATGTTCGGGCCGGTGATGACCAGCAGCTGCGCGTCCTCTGGATCCAACCGCACGTCGTTGGGGACGAAGGACTCGCCCGAGCCCAGCATCCGCTCCACCACCGGGTGCCGGCCGCCGGTGATGGTCAGCCCCTCCCCTGCGTCCACCTGCGGCCGCGTGTAGCCGTACTCCGCCGCGCACCGCGCGAAGGACACCAGCGCGTCCGCCGTGGCCACGGCCTCCGCCGCGGAGCGGATGCCCGGCGCCGCGGCGATGACCTTCGTGCGCAGCTCCTCGAAGAGCTGGAGCTCCAGCACCACGCGGCGCTCCTCCGCGGTGAGGACCTTCTCCTCGTACTCCTTCAGCTCCTCGGTGACGAAGCGCTCCGCGCCCACCGTGGTCTGCTTGCGGATGTAGTCCCTGGGCACCGCGTGGAGGTTCGCCTTCGTCACCTCCAGGTAGTAGCCGAAGACCTTGTTGTAGCGGATCTTCAGCGAGGAGATGCCCGTGCGGTCCTTCTCCCGCTGCTCCAGCTTGAGCAGGTAGTCCTTGCCGGACGTGGACAGCGCCACCAGGTCGTCCAGCTCCGCGTGGAAGCCCGGCCGGATGAAGCCGCCCTCGCGGATGACCACCGGCGGCTCGTCCAGCACCGCGCGCATCAGCAGGTCCGCCAGCTCCGGCAGCGCGCCCAGCGGCCCGGAAAGCGACTTCAGGAGCGCCGAGTCACACCGCGACAGCGCCGCGCCCAGCCTGGGCAGCTGCGACAGCGACAGCCCCAGCCGCTGGCGCAGGTCCC
>NZ_JBKGHJ010000983.1:0-1412 GCF_046520365.1 Corallococcus sp. 4LFB | reverse complement strand
GGGGCCTCGGGCGGTCGCGGCGGCGGGCCACCGGCGAGCCGTCCACGGAGATGACCACGCGGTTGCCCTCCGCGCGGACGTCGTACTGGGAGGCCTGGTCGAGCGCCACCAGCACGCGGCCCACGCTGGCGCGCGCGTCGGAGAACTGGGCGGCCACCACGCCGGACACCGGACCGGTGCCGTCATGGTGCCCCTTGATGCCGGTGGCGTCCGCGGACGACAGGTCCACCACCAGCCGCTCCGGCCCGCTGAGCCGGAAGACGGTGAAGGTGGGCGGCCGGGTCCCGGTCACCACGACCTGGGCACCGGCTCCCGTCCGGGACACCTGCAGGTCCCGCAGCGTATTGAGATCCGCGCCGTACACCTTGGCGCTTGCCAGGACGACCGCCCATGCGGCCGCCATGATCCACTTGCCCCTCGTCACAGCGCTCTGCTCGAGCATGCGTCCCCTCAACAAGTTGGAAGCGGGCGACGACTGCCCGCGGGCGCGCCGTGGGGCGCTACTCCCAGTTCTTGCCCGTCATCAGGTTGTATGCGGGGTCCTTCACGCCATCCGCCTTGAGCTGGAGACTCACCGGGTTGCTGATGAGCTCGCCCTTGGCACCCGTGAAGACCTCGGTGACGGTGACCGAGTCCCTTAGAATCTGTGTGACCTTGCCGCCCTGGCGCCCCACGCGGGTGTTGCGCCGGACGATGTGGCCGCGGCCCAGGGGGTCCTCGACCATCGCCAGCGGGCTGGCATCCCCCGTGACGACCGCCACCAGCTTGAGCTGGTCGAGGTCGTACACGCACAGGGGTTCATTGCAGGCCCGCTCCGGTGCGTCACGCGCCACCGGCCCGAGCTCCTCCAGCGGACTGCGGAACGGATCCCGCTTTCCCACCGGACTGTAGGTGTAGACGAACGCTGGCGCCGCCGACGCCTCGGTCTTCTCTTCCACCGGGGCCGGCGCGGGGGCGGCGGCCTTGGGAGGAGCTGGTGGCGGAGCTGGTGGCGTGTCCTCACAAGCGGACAGGGTCAGCGCCATCACCGCAGCGGTCATCGTGGACTTGAACGTCTTCATCCGCGTCATCCCTTGTCGCCCCAGTTGCCGGGCGGATCAAGTTTCTAGTTGCTCTTCGTCTCAACGAACCGGAACGTCGTCGCCAGGAAGCTGCTCTGGAGGACCACCTTCTCGTTCTTGAGGGTCGCGTTATCGAGCTTGATGTTGTTGACGTTCACGATGCGGCGCATGTTCGCCATCTCCTGAAGGAACATGGCGATCTCGTGGTAGTTGCCGCTCACCGTCATCTTGATGGGGATGCGCGCGAAGAACTCGCCGCCCTCGACGTACTCCTTGTCGGGCTCCACGCGGGAGATCTCCAGGCCGGACTTCTTGCCGATGTCGTTGATCTGCGCGAGCAGCTCTTCCATG
>NZ_JBKGHJ010000982.1:0-1412 GCF_046520365.1 Corallococcus sp. 4LFB | reverse complement strand
ACGGGCAGGCCGTTGCGGTTCACCTTGCCGCTGGGGCTCAGCGGCAGCGCGTCCATGCGCACCAGGGCCGACGGCACCATGTACTCCGGCAGCCGCCGCGCCAGCGCCTGCCTCAGCGCTTCGGGTGAGAACGTCGCTTCGGGTTGCGCCAGCACGTAGGCGACCAGCCGTTTGAATCCGGGCGTGTCCTCGCGCACCACGGCGGCCACGTCCCGCACGTCCGGCAGGGCGCGCAGGGCGGACTCCACTTCGCCCAGCTCGACGCGGAAGCCGCGCAGCTTCACCTGTCCATCCAGGCGGCCCAGGAACTCCAGCTGTCCGTCCGCGAGCCAGCGGGCCTTGTCGCCCGTGCGGTAGAGGCGCGCACCCGGTGTCGCGCTGAAAGGGGAGGGGACGAAGCGCTCCGCGGTGAGGTCCGCCCGCTCGTAGTAGCCGTGCGCCAGCCCTTCACCGCCCACGTACACCTCTCCCGGGACGCCGATGGGGCACGGGTTCCCGCGTGGATCCAGGACGTAGGCCTGGACGTTGTTCAGGGGCGTTCCCACGGGAGGCAGCGCGGGCCACGTGCTCGGGGGCCCGGACGCGCGCCAGGCGCTGACGGCATGTGTCTCCGAAGGGCCGTACTGGTTTTCGAGGACGCAGCCGGGCAGCCGCTCGAAGAGGGCGACGAGCGCGGGCGTCACCTGGAGTTGTTCGCCCGCGGTGATGACCTCGTTGAGCGGGGGCAGCTCCGTCACGGTGCGCGCCGCGTCGCTGATCGATTGGAGCGCGACGAAGGGGAGGAAGACTCGCTCCACGCGGTGCTGGGTGAGGTAGCGCAGCAGCGCTTGCGGATCACGTCGCAGGTCGGCGGTGCTGAGCAGCAGCCGGCCTCCGATGCACCAGGTTCCGAAGATCTCCTGGAAGGAGACGTCGAAGTTGAGCGACGCGAACTGGAGGGTCGTGGCCTCCGCTCGCACGGCGCGCTGGAGTTGCCACGCGAGCATGTTGCCGATGCCCCGGTGGGACATGGCGATGCCCTTGGGCCGCCCGGTGCTGCCGGAGGTGAAGACGACGTAGCAGACCGCTTCGGGTGACAGCGTCACGCCCGGAGACGACGTGGGACGCGAGGTGAGGGAGGCGACCTCCGTCTCCATCGTCACGATGCGCGCGGAGGTGTCCGGGGGCAGGGCGTGCACGAAGCCCTCATGCGCGAGGACCACTGGAGCGCGCGTGTCCTTCACCATCAGGGACAGGCGCTCCGCCGGGTAGTTCGGATCCAGGGGGACGTAGGCGGCGCCCGCCTTGAGGGTGGCGAGGACGGCGACGGGCATGTCCAGGCTGGAGCGCTCCAGGCACAGCCCGACGGAGCTTCCCGGCGTGACGCCCAGGGCGATGAGGTGGTGCGCGAGCTGATTCGCGCGCGCGTCCAG
>NZ_JBKGHJ010000981.1:0-1412 GCF_046520365.1 Corallococcus sp. 4LFB | reverse complement strand
GAGGAAGGGCAGCCAGACGCGCTTGCCCACCCGCACCTGGGACTCTTCCATCTTCTGCCGCAGCACCCATGTCCCGCCCAACCGCCGGACCAGCACGTCTCCCAGATAGGCTCCTAGCGCCGGTGCAGTGTGTCCATCGATGAGTTTCCGCTCGTACTTCTCGGGGAAGTCTTCCCTCCAGAAGAAGAAGTCGAGATCCGTGATGGACTCGGCCGTCTCGTCCATGAGGGAGGGCACCTTCGTGTGCAGCCCAGCCACGAGACCTTCGGACAGGTCTCCGTAGGATTCGAGGACGCGCTCCGGATTCGCCACGTCCGATGGAAGGGCGACCGGCAGCCACTCATCCGGCACAGGAGGCTGGAAGGCGTTGAACTCGGCAATCTTCCGTTGCCGCTCGCTGATGGCGAACTCGTCCAGCAGCAGAGAGAGGAACGGCGCCACGTCAGGGTGGAAGCGCGGCTCAACGGGCACAAGCGCTGCGCTGCGCTCCCGCAACTTGCGCAGCACGGTGTTGAAGTCGAGGTCCGGCCGCAGGTGGACGTGGGCTCGGGCCTGCACCACACGCGCCTCCTCACTAGCGAACTCGGCAGCAGTCGGCCATAGCACCACGAGGACGGAGCCGTTGGGTAGCTCCTCCACGAGGTGCGCTGGCGTCGAGAGCATCCGCTCTCTTCCCACTGATTCGACCAGCTTGGGACCAAAGACGTTCAGCCAGAACAGCTCATAGATCCTGTCGAACCCGTCCCGTTTCCATGCCGCATCGTCACGGCCGAATGCGGGAGAGTCCGCCAACTGCAAATCTGCCAAACCATGAGCTACCGAATGATGCGTAGGGTATCGAGAGGCCCAGGCACGCACCATAGCCACAAAATCGCGACAGGCCTCCGCCGCAGCAAAAAACTTGAGCGGCTGTATAGTGAGACTGACGCTCAGGTCGGACGCCCGCTGAGTGAGCCCGAGGTCGAGTGCCATCGAAACAGCAGGACTCTCCGCGCGAGACAGCCCAATGATTGAGCCATACTCATCGCGTCGCTCCTCTAGCGCGCGCAGCACAGCGTCTCGGGAGTATTTGCGTTTCCGATTGCCTTTGACAGTCGTCGGCATCCAACTGACGGAATGCCTCTCAAGGCCATCAAGGAAGGGAGCCACTTCGCGCTCCAATCCATCCTTCGGCTCGAAGGCCCCATCGAAGGTGAAGCGAAAACTATCTACCTTGCTCAGTTCATCCAGCCTCATTGAAACAACACCTCCACCCCCTCGATCCGCCTCTGCGTCCTGGTTACCGCATCGTTCAATATGGCGGGGTCGCTGGGCAGAAGTTTTCCTCCCTCGTACACAAGGCGCACTCTCTGAACCTTCGCCTGCTGTCGCAGTCCGTCCCGAACAATCTTCAACGTTCCACCGTAGTATTT
>NZ_JBKGHJ010000980.1:0-1416 GCF_046520365.1 Corallococcus sp. 4LFB | reverse complement strand
CATCCGCTTCCGGTTTAGCTTCCGCTCCCGAGGGAAGCCTCACGCTTGCGTCGTTCCCGCTCTCGGCGCTGCTGGCGTGAGCGGGCCGTCACCTCGGCGACGAGCAGGATGCGCTCCTCCAACTGTTCCAGCGTCACGCCCCGGCTCATCATCGCATGCGACAGCAGCAGCGGGGCGCAGCGGGTCAGTGCCAGCACCAGCGCGAGCCGCCCCGTCGCCTGCTCCTGGCCTGGCTCGCCTGCCCTCTGTTGCATCGACAGTTCCAGCAGGCGCGAGAGGGCCAGGGCAATCACCTTGGCGTACACCAGCGAGAGCACCGCGCCCGGCCGCGTGGCGCGTAGCGCCGACAGCCCCACGCCGGACTTGAAGGCCTTGAAAAGCAGCTCCACTCGCCAGCGCAGACGGTAGGCCTCGGCCACCTCGCGCGCCGTCAGCACGTCGCGGCCCACCGTCGTCAGGTACCAGCGCCGCTCGCCCTCCGGCCCTTCCACGGCCACGACACGCGCCTGGGCCGTGCGCCCGTGCTTCTCCAACTGCACGTCCACGTCGATGACGCCGCCCTGCTCCTGGAGGACGCCCTGCAAGAGCGCGTCTGTCAGGCGCATGCCACGCGCCCGCACACGCTCGCCCGTGCCCACGTGCACCCGCAGCACCTTCGGGTCGTGCTGGGCCTTGAGCCGCACCAGGAAGTGGGCCCCGGCCTCAATCGCGTCGAGGAAGCGGCCCGTGTCCGTGTACCCCAGGTCCATGAAGGTGAGCGTGCCGGGACTCAGTGCTTCTTCGGGCAGGGCGCGCGTGTCCTGGGTGCGCTGCGGCGTCACGCCGTCAGCCACCGGCAACTCGTCCCTCAGCGACACCAGCGCGTGCCACTTGAAGGCGGCAGGCCTCGCCTCGCTGGTGGACGGGGCCCAGTCCGCCGCCAGCCGCTGCAGCAGTTGGCACGTGGAGTCGGCTACCTGCACGTCCGTGAATTCTTCCAGCAGTGCCCCCAACTCGTTGAAGGGATTGTCCTCGCCGACGGCCTCCCGCACGGCCTGGACGGCCCGGCTCGCCACCTCGCGCATCAACTGCCCGAAGGCGTGGTTGAAACGCTCGAAGAAGGCGCTGGGCGACAGCTTCTGCCCGGTGAGCGCGATGTAATTGGCGAACGCCGTCGTCTGCGTGCCGGGCATGGGCGTCACCGCGGCCACGGTGGACTCCACCAGCGCCACCAGGTCCACCTTGCGCTGGCGCTGCAGCGCTCCCAGCCGGCGTGCGGCCTCCAGGATGTCCTCGGCCGACACCAGCGCGCGCAGTCCCTCAGCCACCTTCGTCCTCGGAGTGCTCGTCTTCATGCCGCAAGAATGTTCCTGCCCACCCCGTTTCGACGGACCTGCCTGCTCGGCTGCACTCAGGTCCTTGATTCTGCTCTGCTTT
>NZ_JBKGHJ010000097.1:0-20122 GCF_046520365.1 Corallococcus sp. 4LFB | reverse complement strand
GCGGGGAGGGAGCGCTCCAGCGGGTAGGGCGTGGCGGTGGCGTTGAGCTCCACCAGCAGCCGTTGACGCTCGGCCTCCGGCAGTACCGGCACGGTGGAGACCGGCTGGCCGGGATCCGCGACGATGCTTTCGAGCAGCGTCATGAACCGGCTGCTCATCCGCTCGACTGCCGCCGCCTCGAACAGGTCCGAGTTGTACTGGAACGCGCCGACGAGCTCCGCGTCGTGCTCGGCCATCATCAGGGTGAGGTCGAACTGCGATACCTGCTGTTCGAGCGCGATGGCCTCGAACGGGAGTCCGCCGACCGTCATCGTGGCCCCCGAGGAGCCCAGCGCGAACTCAGGCAGGCCTCGCAGCGCCGCCGGCAACTGGGCCTGCTGCAGGGTGAACATGGCCTGGAAGAGCGGTGACCGGCTCGCATCCCGCTTCGGGTGAAGGCGGTCGACGAGCAGGGCGAAGGGGAAGTCCTGGTGCTTCAGCGCCTCCAGGACGACCTGCCGCATCCGCCGTAGGAACGACTCGAAAGCGGGCCGTCCAGCCAGGTCTGCCCGGAGGACGACGGGGTTCACGAAGTAGCCCACGACGTGGGCCGTGCCCGCCTCGGTCCGCCCCAGCGTCGGGGCGCCGACCAGGATGTCCTCCTGCCCGCTGTGCCGGTGCAGCAGCACCTGGAACGCCGCGAGCAGCGCAGTGAAGAGGGTCGTCTCCGCGCCGCGCGCGAGCGCCTTGAGCTTCCCGCTGAGCTCGGCGCCCACCCGGAAGGGAACGGAGCCGCCACGGTAGGTCTGCACGGGCGGCCGCGGATGATCCGTCGGGAGGTCGAGGACGGGCAGCGTGCCCGCGAGCCGCTCACGCCAGTACGCCCAGAGCCGCTCCCCCTCGCCGCGCTCCAGCCGCGCGAGCTGACGCCGCACCGTGTCCGTGTAGCGCATGGACAGCGCGGGCAGGTTCGCCGGGCGGCCCGCGAGCGCGGCGGGATAGAGCTGATCCAGCTCGCGGATCATCACCGTCAGCGACCACAGGTCGGCCACGACGTGGTGGACGACCAGCAGCAGCACGTGCTCCTGCTCCGAGCGCTCGAAGAGGTTGACGCGCAGGAGCGGACCTCGCCCCAGGTCGAACGGGCGGTGCGCCTCCGCTGTCAGCCGCTCCCTCAGCCACGCCTCGCTCGGGGCGGAGGCCTCCTCCAGCAGGAAGCATCCGTCGTGGAAGGGCGCGAGAACCTGCATCGCGCCGCCCGGCTGATCCAGGAAGGTGGAGCGAAGCTGCTCATGCCGCTCCACCAATGCCCGGAGCGAGGCGCGCAGCGCCGCCACGTCCAGGGGGCCGCGGATCCGGACGGCGCTCGCGATGTTGTACGCGACGCTCCCGGGATCGAGCTGCTGAAGGAACCAGAGAGCCTGCTGGCCCGGCGAAAGCGGAACCCTGTCCGAGCCGGCCTCCGCCGTGGGCGCGACCCCTTCAACGCCGGGGACATCCGACTGCGTCTCCAGCGCGCGCAGCACCAGCGCCGCCAGGTCGCCGAGCGTGGCCCCTTCCAGCACGTCCGCCATGGGCAGCGGCACGTGGAAGCACGACTCGACACCGTGCTGGAGCTCCACGGCCATGAGCGAGTCGAGCCCCAGGCCGCTGACCGGTTGCCCCGAGGGGACCTGTGTGGGCGCCACCTGGAGGAGCCGGGCCACCCGCTCCCGCAGGTCCTGCTCCAGGAGCCCCGGTCGCTCTTCCGGAGCGGCCGCCAGCAGCCGCTCCCGGTCCAGCACGGAGGCCACGGCTCCCTGCTCGACGCGGGCCGGCCCGCTGCGGCCGATGACGTCCAGGGCTCCCGCGCGGAGCTCCTCCCGGCAGGCATTGCGTTGAATCTTCCCGCTCGACGTCTTCGGGATGCCGCCGGTCCGGATGAGGACGACCTCGGAGACGTAGACGCCATGCTGCTCGGAGAGGGCCTTCCGGATGGCGGCGGCCACGGGCTCCGGGTCGGTCCGCAGGTGCTGGCGGTCCAGCTCGTACACGATGACGAGCTGCTCCTCGCCGTCCGCTTCCATCGAGAACGCCGCGCCACAGCCGGAGCGCAGCGCGGGGTGGCTCTGCTCGGCGGTCAGCTCCAGGTCCTGCGGGTAGTGGTTGCGGCCTCGGAGGATGATCAGGTCCTTGAGGCGGCCCGTGACGAAGAGCTCGCCGCCCTCCAGGAAGCCCAGGTCCCCAGTCCGCAGGAAGGGCCCCTCCGTGCCTCCCGTGAGGTGCGCGTGGAAGGTCTGCGCCGTCTGCTCCGGGCGGCGCCAGTAGCCCTGCGCGACGCTGGGGCCAGATACCCAGATCTCTCCGACGTGCCCAGGCGACAGCTCCACCCCCGTCCCCGGCTCCACGATGAGGATCCGCTGACCAGGAAGGCTCTGGCCGCACCCGATGAAGCAGCGTGCGCCGTCGGTGCCGGGAGCCGCCTCGATGAACCGGTTCTGCTCCAGCGCCTCCGCTCGCGCGCTCCGCATCACCGGGAACGCGGTGTGCTCACCGCCGGAGACGATCAGCGTCGCCTCGGCCAGGCCGTAGCAGGGGTAGAAGGCATTGCGGCGGAAGCCACGGGGCCCGAACACCTCCGTGAAGCGGTCGAGCGTCTCCGTCCTCACGGGCTCCGCGCCGGTGAAGGCGACCTTCCACGCGCTGAGGTCCAGCTTCTCCACGTCCTCGGCCGTCGCCCGGCGCGCGCACAGGTCGTAGGCGAAGTTCGGTCCGCCGCTGGTCGTCGCGCGCTCCCGCGAGACGGCCTCCAGCCAGCGCATGGGGCGCTGGAGGAAGGCCAGCGGCGACATCAGCGTGACGGGGAATCCAACGAAGATCGGCTGGAGGATTCCGCCGATGAGCCCCATGTCGTGGTACGGCGGCAGCCAGATGACGCCCCGGCTCTCGGGCGTGTGCCCGAAGCAGCGCTGGATGAGCGTCAGGTTGTGCAGCAGGTTGCCATGCGTGAGCACCACGCCCTTGGGCGTGGACGTGGATCCGGAGGTGTACTGGAGGAACGCGAGCGTGCCGGAGGTCATCTCCGGGGCCCGCCAGGCCTCCGCGTGCGCGGCGACGTCCTCGCCATCCGTGGCCAGCCACTTCAGCGCCGCCAGGTCCGGCATGTCCGTGAAGAAGCCCTGGAGCATCTCCAGGATGGGCGACGTCGTGAGCGCCAGCTCCGCCTGGGCATCGGCCGCGATGGCCTGGAGCCGAGGGGCCTGGCGGGGCCGCATCGGCGGGTAGGCCGGCACGGCGGTGACGCCGGCATACAGACACCCGAAGAACGCGGCGATGTAGTCTGGCCCCGGTGCGTACAGCAGCAGCGCCCGGCGCCCCGCCCCGCCCCCCTGGAGCAGGAGCGCGCCAATGGCCCGGGCCTGACGGTCCAGCTCCGCGTACGTCAGCGGGGCCTCTTCCGACTCACCGTCCAGCAGGAAGGTGAACGCACGGGCGTCGGGCTGATGGAGCGCCCGCGTGCGCAGCATCTCGACGAGCGTGGAGAACCCGGGGGCGGTAGGGGAGCGCGATGCATTCATGGCGGAAGGGGCCTTGGCGTGAAGGCATGGAGGTGCGGACGCGGCGTTGCCGCGCCTGCCGTTTCCCCCACACCGCGCTTCGTTCAGGAGAGGTCGACCATCTCGTGGATGTTGCCGCGCACGCCCGCGCGCACCGGGAGGCGTCCGGGCTCGCCCAGCGTCATCGGGATGCCGCGCTTCGGGAACAGCGTCAGCCGGACGCGGCGGTCGATCCTCGCGCCGGCGTCCAGCTGCATGCTGAAGCGCTGGAGCAGGATGGCGAGGACGATCTTCATCTCCATCATCGCGAACTCGGCGCCGATGCAGCGGCGCGCGCCCGCGCTGAACGTCATGAAGCCGTAGGGGTTCGCCGGCGCCTTGTGCCAGCGTTCGGGCCGGAACTTGCGCGGCTCGGGGTACAGCTCCGGCATCATGTGCGTCATGTAGATGCTGAGGATGACGAGCGTGCCCTTGGGAATCGTGTACGCGCCCAGCTCCACCGGCTCGTTCACCACGCGCATGCTGTAGGTGCCCGGCGGCAGCAGGCGCAGGCTCTCCTTGATGCACCCCTCGAGCAGCGGCAGCTGGCCCAGGTGTTCGACGCCCGGAGCGCCGCCGCGCAGCACGGACTTCAGCTCCTCCAGCACGTTGGCGAGGATCTCCGGGTGCTGGGACAGCAGGAACAGCGTCCAGCCCAGGGCGTTGCCGCTCGTCTCATGGCCGCCGTTGAAGAGGTTGTTGGCCTGGCCGATCAGCTCGTGATCGGTCATCTCCGTCCCCTCCTCGTCGCGCGCCTGCATCAGCAGCCACAGCAGGTCGTGCTGCGGCTCCGGGTTGGCGCGCTTCTGCTCGATCTTCTTGAGCAGGTGCGCCTCCAGCGTCTCGGACAGGCGCAGCAGCCGGCGGTAGGGCGTCCCCGGCAGGTCGCGCGGGAAGGCGAACACACCCAGGCTCGTCTGGGTGTCGATCCACTTGCGGATGACGCCGCCCAGCAGCGAGGCCTCCGTGCGGGAGTCGGTGCCGAAGAGCGTCTTGCCCACGATGATGAGCGCCAGGTGCTGCATCGCCTTGGCGATGTTCAGCTGCTGTCCGACCTTCCACCCGGAGATGTACTCCTCCGTCACGCGGACCATGTCCTCGCAGTACACGTCCAGGTGCTTCTTGTGGAACACCGGCATGATGAGCCGCCGCTGCTTCTTGTGCCGCTCCCCGTTCATGGTGATGAGCCCGGAGTTCAGCCGGTCCAGGCTGGAGCCTGGCGGGATGGGCAGCGTCAGCGACATGGAAGGGATGTGGAACGTCGTGTTGTCCGTGAGGACGCGCTGGTTGTTCTCCGCGCCGAAGGCATAGACCCACTTCGGGTCCTGCTTCGCGAACGCGACGACGTTCCCGTAGGTCGCGTGCGCCTCGCGCATGTGCGCGACGGGATCGAGCGAGAACTTGATGAGGCTTCCCTGGAGTCCCAGCAGCGGCAGCGCGCTCGGTCCGGGAATGGACGGGGAGGATGGACGGGCAGTCGTCATGGAGGGTTCCTGGTGGTGGGTTCCTGGGAGTGCCGGGCGCTACTTCACGTACCAGCGGAGCCAGCGGGACATGGCCCAGAGGCCACCCGCGGCCATCACGAAGAGGACGGCGAGATCCAGGTAGAACCTGGGGCCAATCGTCCCGCCCAGCGCGTGCCGGAGGGCGTCCGCCGCGTAGGTGGGGGGAATGGCGTAGCCGAGCATCCTCAGCGGGACGGGGAGGGCGGCCTCCGGGATGAAGACGGGGGCCGCCATGAGCAGGACGAAGACCAGCGCGTTCGTCACCATGACGATGAGGTCCACGCTCTTGAGCGCCGTGCCCAGCGTGACGCCCAGCGACGCGAGCGACAGGATGGTCAGCGGCATCAGCACCAGCACCCACGGGCTGAAGTGCAGGTCCACGTCGTACAGGACGGGCCCGGCGAACAGCGGGATGAGCATGCCCGGCAGCGTGACGGAGAGCCGGGACAGCATCAGGGAGATGACGAAGGCCGTCTTGCTGATGGGCAGTGAGGCGTAATAGAGCAGCAGGCCGTCGCGCTTCATGATGCCCACGCGCTGGGCCATGGTGACGACGCCCTCGACGACCACCGCGAACACGGACGCGCCGCTGATGATGTAGAGCAGGCTCTCGCGGTCGTTCAGTCCGCGGCCGACCCGGGCGAGCCCGAAGATCATGGCCAGCGGCATGAACAGGGAGAAGACGACGAACAGGGGCCAGGACCTGCGCACCTCTCCCATCTGCTCCAGCCACAGGTGCTGGATGTCCACGAGGAACTTCCGCCAGCCGGTCAGCCGGGGCTCCCCGGGACGAGGCCGGAGGCTGGTGGGCGCCGCGGGCAGCAGCTGCACGGCCGCTTCCGCGGGCGCCGCCTCCACGACGACAGGGGAGGGCGTGGGCGTCGGGACGCCCGGGTCCTTCAGCTCCAGGTAGACGTCCTCGAGCGACGGCGGCGCGAGCCGGAAGTCATCGAGCTGGGCCAGCCCGAGCTGGTTGACCACGAGGTCGGTGGCGAGCGCGACCTGGAGGCTCGGCAGGTAGAGGCGATACCGCCCGGGGTGGGGTTGCTCCAGGTCGCCCATGGCCGACAGCTTGAGGTGGTTCTCCGGGGCCAGGCCCTCGCCATCCCGCAGCTGCAGCTCCAGCCGGACCCGCCCGCCCAGGCGGGCCTTGAGCTCGCCGGGGGTGCCCAGGGCGATGATGCGTCCGGACTGCATCACCGCGACGCGCCGGATGACCTTCTCCGCCTCCAGCACGTTGTGGGTCACGAGGATGCAGGTCGTCCCGTGCTCGCGGTTCAGCCGCGCGATGACGTCCCACACCAGCCGGCGCTTGTGCGGATCCAGCTCATTGGTGGGCTCGTCCAGCAGCAGCACGGGAGGCCAGCCCATCAACGCCATGGCGAAGTTGACGATGCGCGTCTGGCCACCACTCAGTTGATACACATACTGCCTGGCGCACTCCGTCAGGCCCAGTTCCTCTATCAGCTCCCGCGCCTGCTTCAGGGCATCCGCTTCCGTCTGTCCACGCAGGCGCCCTACATAGACAAGGGCCTGCTCGACCTCCACGAAACGCAACCCCAGGCGTGTCTGTGGCAGGAATCCCACCAGTTCCTTGACGAGCTGGGGACGCCGGGTGACATCAATTCCCTCCACCAGGATGCGTCCGGAGCTGGGCTGGAGCAATCCCAGCAACTGGCTCACGAGCGTGGTCTTCCCGGCGCCATTCGGCCCGAGCAGCCCGAAGACCTCGCCCCGGCGGACCGCAAACGACAATGCGTCGTTGGCGACAATCTGGCGTTTGTCGCGCCCCTCGCCCTGGAAGGTGCGGGTCAAGTTCTCGACTGTGATTGAGACAGGTTCCAGAGACATGGCCGAGCGTCACCCCAAAGGCGTCTGGCGGGTGCGCAATAAGACAGAGCGAATTGAACAAGTCGAGTAAATATCGATCTTTCGGAAAGAACGTAATTCTACGTAGAGCTATGTATGTGATGTCTATTGTCGGAATTGTCTCGCGTGGCTTGAATGGTGAGACGCATCGTGTTGCCTGCGCTAGGACGGTGCGCGTGGTAGGTTCCGCGGGTGTTCATGCGCTCCGCTCAATCCCTCAGGACCCTCTCCCTCACGACGGCACGCCGGCTCGCGCTGTCCCGCCAGCACCTCGCGGGAAACCGCGCGGCGGGCCCGGCCCGTTTCCTGGACGTGGTGCGCGACCTGTGCTGCCTCCAGCTCGATCCCACCCAGGTCGTGGCGCGCAGCCACCTGCTGGTGCTGTGGAGTCGCCTGGGCGCGTATCCCCTGGCGGACCTGGAGTCCTTCATCTGGAAGGAGCGCCAGCTCTTCGAGTACTTCGCGCACTGCGCCTCGCTGGTGCTGACCGAGGACTTCCCCATCCACCGCGCGCGGATGCGCCACTTCACGGCGGGCAGCTCCCTGCGCGAACAGCAGGCCGCACGCTGGTTGAAGGACAACGCGGGTTTCCGCCGCTACATCGTCGCAGAGCTGCGGCGGAAGGGGCCGCTGCCCTCGGACGCCTTCGAGGACCGGTCGCGCGCGGGCTGGCGCTCTGGCGGCTGGAACACGGGGCGCAACGTGAACCAGATGCTGGAGCTCCTGTTGGGCCACGGGCACGTCCTGGTCGCCGGAAGGGTGGCGGGGCAGCGCCTCTGGGGGCTCCCGGAGCACTGCCTTCCAGGCTGGACCCCGCGGGACGTGCTGTCCGTGCGTGACGCGGTCCGGCTCGCGGCGCAGCGGTCGCTGCGTGCACTGGGGGTCGCGCAGGCGGCGCACATCCGGCGCTACTTCGTCCGGGACACGTATCCCGGGCTGCCCGATGCGCTGAACGACCTGGAGGCGGAGGGGCGCATCCTCCGCGTGCGGCTCCGGGACGGGAGCCGCGACATGCCCGGAACCTGGTACGTGCACGCGGAGGAGCTCCCCCTGCTCGACAAGCTCGAGGCGGAGGAGGGCTCCTGGGAAGGACGCACCGTCCTGCTCTCGCCCTTCGACAACCTCATCTGCGACCGGGCCCGCACGGAGGCGCTCTGGGACTTCCGGTTCCGGCTGGAGATCTACGTGCCTCGGGAGAAGCGGCAGTACGGCTACTTCGTCATGCCGCTGCTGCACGGCGACCGGATGATCGGCCGGGTCGACCCGGAACTGGACCGGGAGCACGGACGGCTGAACATCAACGCCATCCATGTGGAGGAGCACGCCGCCCGCTCAGCGGAGCCGGCCCGGGCGGTGGCCAGCGCGCTCAAGTCGCTGGCGACCTTCGTGGGCGCGCGGGAGCTCCACTACCCGGGCCCGGTGCCGAAGGCGTGGCGACGCGCGCTCGTCGCGGGGGCGTGAGGGTGGCGGTAGGGCACGGGAATCGAACTCGCCAGGGACTGCGCTCGCAGCCCCTCAGCACCTGGGTGCCCAGGACCCGGAGCCTCACCATCGCAGGGGCAGATGCCGGGGCCCCGGAGGGCCGCGAGCCCATGGGGCTCCATCGCCTGGAGGTCGACGTGGAACACGCCCGGCGTTCGCCACAGTCCTTCGAGGATCACCCGGGCCTGCATCATCGCGAGCCCCGCCCCCGGACACCGATGGCTCCCCGCACCGAACGCCAACCCATGCCGTGGCGCGCGCGAGGCGCCCTCGTTCGCGGACACCGGGCAGGCGTCGTGGCCCGTCGCGCCCAACCGCAGCAGCAACCGGGTGCCCTTGGGAATCTCCACCCCCGCGAGGCACACCTCCTCCACGGCCTCCCGCACCGTGAGCTGCACGGGGGCGTCCTGCCGCAGCGCCGCTTCCAGTAGCTGGGTCAGGGCCTCCGCGCTTCGGGGCGCGGGAGGTCCTTCCCCCGCGGCCCGTTGCGCCGCCAGCAGCGCGCTGCCCACCAGCAGGCACGTGGTGTCCGCCGCGCCCTTCATCACGGTCACCGCCAGGTCCAGCACCTGCGCGGCCTGGAGCTCGCCCCGATCCCTCGCGGCGACGAGCGAGGCCAGGAGCCCCGGCTCCGGCGTCACCGGGAGCGATGAGAGGGCCTCCGACAGCTCGCGCGTCATGTCGTCGAAGGAGGCCCGCAGCCAGGGGGGACGCGACTGCGCGTTGCACAGCGCGCACACCCGCATCCACCGCGCGACGTCCGCCCGGCGGGCCTCGTCCAGGCCGAGCAACGCGGTCATCACCGCCACGCCCACCGGAACGCAGACGTCATCGATGACATCACACGTCCCACGGGGTGCGCTCACCGCCATCACCGCGTCGAACGCGGCCCGCGCGGTGGCCTCCAGCCGCGCGACATTCCTCGCGGAGAACGCCGCGCCAAGCTGGCGGCGCAGGTGCGGGTGGACCGGGGCATCCGACGCGAGCAGCGTGTCCCGGGCCGCCAGCGGCGCGGCGTCTCCGGGCGCGCGAAGCTCGAAGCTGTCCACGCCCAGCGTGCCCGCGCTGAAGCGCGAGTCGTCGCGCAGCACGGCCTCCACCTCCCGGGCACCGCTCACGACGTAGACTCCGTGGGCTTCATCGTGGAGCACCCGGGGCGGCTCCGAGACCTCCGAAGGCTCCGGGGACACGGCGCTCTTGGCTGGAGCGGAGCTCATGACAGGGCCCCCGCCGTGGTGAGCGCCGTCTCCAGCGAGATGGCGCGCGCGCCCAGCCGTGGCGCCAGCTGGGACATCTCCGCGACGGGCCCGACCTCGATGAGGAGCGGTGCCCCCACCGCGTCCAGGGCTGGCACCGAGTCCAGGAAGCGCACCTGCCCGCGGAGCATGTCCCACCAATGCGAAGCCGCCACGGACGCTCCTGGCTCGAACCACCGCGCCCGTGCGCCGGACAGCATGGGCCGGGTGAGGGGCAGCGACGCACGTCCCTTCAGCGCGGCTTCGAGCGCCGCGCGTCCCTCCCGCAGCGAGCGCACGTGGACGCCCCAGGGAAAGGGCAGGGCCCGGGTGCGGATGCCCGCCGCCGTGAGCCTCCGCTCGAGCCCCGCCACCGCGTCCGCCGTCTCCCGACAGCACCGTGACGCCCGGCTCCATCCTCGCGCCAATGCCCACCGCGCCCGCTGGCAGCGTCGCCAGCAACGCGGCGCACTCCGGCTCCGGCAGCCAGGTGATCAACATGCGGTGACGCTGGGCCTCGGACTCCAGGCTCCGTCCTCCGTGGAGCGCGATCCGCAGCGCGTCCTCCCAGCCGAAGGCCCCCGCCGCGTGGGCCGCGGAGACCTCGCCCGCGCATACGCCGAAGACCGCATCCCCATCCACGCCGTGGGCGCGCAGCGCCGCCAGCGCCGCGATCTGGACCCCCACCACCAGCGGAAACGTCACCGACACCGCGAGCCGGGGACCTCCCTCCGCGCGCAGCTCCAGCAGGGGGGACCAGCCGGCCTCCTGCCGGACGAGCGCATCCCCCGCGTGGAGCATCTCCCGGAACACCGGCTCCCGTCGCGCGAGCCCCAGGACCCACGCTCCGTCGAGCACCGTGCCTCCCGGGAAGGCCAGCACCTGTTTCACCGCGCCGCTCATGCGGACCGTCCTTCCACTCGCGCGAGCGCCTCCAGGCACAGCGCCGTCGTCAGCTCCTCCGAACCCCAGAACACCGCGTGCGGCGTGGGCGGCTCCGGGCCCGCGTAGAACGCCTCCCGCTCCCAGCCGCCCTCCGGCGTCTGCCGCGCCAGCAGGGTGTCCACCGCGCGGTGCTCCTCCGGGCCCAGCTCCACCCCGTGCGCGAGCAGCGTGCAGAGCGCCATCGCGAGCGACAGCGAGCCCCCTTCCGCCGCGAGCGCCTGCTTCGAGCGCGCCACCGCCGCGTCCCGGCAGACGCCGAAGCCGCGCACGCCGTGCTCGAACGCCCGCGCCACCGCGTGGTGCAGGGACAGGGGCTGGACGTAGTACGCGCTCGCCCGGTCATCGCGGCCCTGGAGGATCTCCTCGATGACCAGGTCCCGGGCCGCCAGCGTCTCCGGGCGCTCGCCCAGGTACAGCAGCACGTTCGCGTTCACCACCGCGTCCAGGTCGTTGTCGCGCGTGGGCGGACGCAGCCACGTCAGGAACAGCCCTGACGCGTGCCGGTTCGCGAGCAGGGCGGGCACGTTGCGCTCCATCCCCGCGTCGTCCCGGAGCGCGAACGAAGCACAGCACGTGTCATCCACGTCGGGGTCGATGGGCTTCCCATTCCGCGAAGACCAGTACCGCCAGACGCCGGGCGCCTCCTGCTCCTCCCGCAGGAAGGCGCGTGCCTTCTGCCTCAGGGCCTCCACCGTGGGCCCGCTCACGTAGTCCAGCGCGTGCAGCACGAAGGTCGTCACGAACGGGGACGAGTCGAACGTGCCTTCATCCCGGAGGCGGGAGTCGAAGTGCAGGGTGCTGGCGAACTCCCCGTGCGCAAGCTGCCGCCGCGCCAGGAAGCCCACCGCGCGCTCGATGGCCGGACCGGTGCGCATCACAGCCCCGTGTCGTCGTTGAGGATGGTGGCCTGGGCGTTGAGGGCCTGGTTGCGCCGGACGGCGTTCTCGTTGGCGCGCGCCTGCTGACGCTGGACCTGCTTCTCAAGCTTGTAGTTGGTGACCTCCGGGACCAGTCCGTTCAGGGCGCCGAAGGCGACGCCCTGGATGAAGCCGGTGAGCGTGGAGGTGGCATCCGCCTTCGAGAGCGCGGCGTCGACCGAGGCACTGGCCACGCCTCCCGCCACGCCGGCACTCACGCCCCGGATCGAGGCCTGGACCGTGCCCTTCAGGGAGGTGGTGCTCAGCGGCTTCTGGAGGACGCCGCCGACGCTGCCGCCCACCGCCGAACCGATGGTGCCCGTGACGAAGCTCTGCCAGGCCGCCGTCGCGGGATCGTCTCCCATCAGCGCCGCCTGCGCCGAGCCCTGGGCCGAGGACACGCCGCCCTCCACCACCGCGCCCACCGCGATCGTCGTGGCGGTGGCCAGGGTCGCGTTGGTGATGAGCGATTGCGCCGCGATCGCCACGCCGCCCGTCAGCCCGCCACTCAGCGCGCCGCCCACGGTGCTGATCGCCAGGGTGCCGAAGAAGATGCCCGCCGCCTCGCTGCCCGTGGCGCCGGAGCTGGCCACGGACACCGCGCCATTCACGACGCCCGCCACCGCTCCGAGCCCCGCGCCAATCGCGATGGCGGGGGCCACCTCGGCGACGGCGGCGGCCACCGCGCTGGCGGCGGCGATGAGCGCGGCGATGAGCTCCACGAAGAACTCGCCGTCCGGATCGATGTACACCAGCGGGTTGTTGCCCGCGTAGGCGTACGGGCTGCTGAACTGATGGCGCGGATCCGTGGAGCGCAGCCGTCCCTGGCGCGGCGAATACATGCGCGCCCGGAAGTCGTAGTCCCCCGTCTCATCCAGCTCCCGGGCCACGAACCGGTAGGGGATGATGTCCGGCTGCGAGCCCAGCGGCCCCCCCGCCGTGTCGCCGTAGGGCAGGTAGTCGTAGCCCGCGAGCAGGTTCGCCTGTTCGTCCACCACCGCGCGGATGGACCCGAGCCGGTCCGTGACGATGAAGGCCCGCTGGCCGCCGCTGCGAACCTGCATGGGCCGCGCGGGCCCCAGATGTACTGGACGCTGCCGCCTCCCGACAGCTCCACGAGCACGTCATTGCCCGCGCCCCGGAGGTACAGCTTGGACACCGACTGACCGTTGGCCTGCGTCACCGTCTTCAGGAGCCGCCGGGCGTCGCGGCCGTAGCGCACGTCCACCCGGGTGCCATCGCCCATCCGCGTCTCCAGCACCCGGTCGCGGAAGCCGTCCCAGGTGGACGTGGAGCCCTCATCGCCACCGGTGGTGTCGACGAGGGTCGTCTGGTTGCCGTTGGCGTCGTAGCCGAAGGTGACGGCCTCCGGCGGCGCGGTGAGGCTCTGCGCGCGATCCTCCGTGGCCGGGGTGTACGTCTGGGTGACGTCCGCCCGCCGCGTGAGGTTGCCGTTCGCGTCGTAGGTGTAGGGCTGCGCGCCCTGGCCGTCGCCGGCGTCGACGCTCGACAGCCAGCCGCGCGGATCCATCCCGAAGTTCGACACGCGCTCGGGGCGCGAACCGCGGGCCGCGGTGGTGATGCGCGAGGGCATGCCGCCGTACCAGCTGGCGCCTCCGCCCGGTGGCAGCGCGTAGTCGACGGTCTCGCTGAACTGGCTGCCCTGGGTCTGCTGGAGCCAGCCGGGCGGCGCATACGCGAACGTCCGCGTCACGCCCACCTGTTGGCCCGCATCCGTGTACACGGCCTCCGTGGCGACGCCGCCATTGGTCCCGTACGTGTACGCCGCGATGCGCTGGCCGTTGACGAGGAGCCGGGCGACCCGGCCCGCGACGTCGCGCTGGTAGTCCAGGGACACGCCGTCGGTGCCCGGGTAGCCGATGAAGTTGATGTCACCCAGGTTGTCGTAGGTGTACTGCGTGACGTGGACGGTCGGGTCGCCCGACACCTG
The DNA here is from genome assembly GCF_046520365.1 of Corallococcus sp. 4LFB. Classification (NCBI taxonomy): domain Bacteria; kingdom Pseudomonadati; phylum Myxococcota; class Myxococcia; order Myxococcales; family Myxococcaceae; genus Corallococcus; species Corallococcus sp. 4LFB. The sequence continues at coordinate 6,664 of NZ_JBKGHJ010000097.1, read as the reverse complement.
CACCGCGTACTCGCGGACGGTGATGTAGATGTCGTAGGTCAGGACCTCCGTGGAGGTGAAGCTGTCGGTCCCTGGGACCGCGGGGTCCACCTGGTTCTGGCTCACCACCTTCACGAGCTGGCCCAGGGAGTACAGGTCGTCGGGCGTGAGGCTCGGGCTCACCAGGTCGTAGGTGTAGAGGTTGGACGCGGTGGCCTGGGGATAGGACGGATCCTCCAGGTGCTGGGCCAGGGTCCCCGGCCAGGCCGAGGGCGCGCAGCCCTCCTCGACGACGCGGGACTTCGCGTCGTACTTCCAGTAGCGGATGTAGGGCGTCGTCGCGGCGGCCCCCCGGGCATCCTGCTGGAAGCGCAGCCGTCCCCGGGCGTCGTACATGGAGCGGGTGGTGCCCGCGTTGGCGCGCGTCTCCGTGAGCGGCTGCCCGATGAAGTCGTAGCTGAACGTGTCCGTCCAGCCCATGGGCGTCGTCGTCGAGGTGCACCGGCCCGCGGCGTCGTAGACGTTGCGGGTGATCTGCCACACGGCGGGAGCGGAGGCCGCGCTGCTCCTCACGGCGGTGAGGATGCTGGAGCCGCGCTGGTCCACCATCGCGACGGAGGTGATGCCGTCCGGGGTGATGGCGGTGGTGCGCGCGAGCTTGCCTGCCGTCACCCCCAGGCTGCCGTCGTTGAGGCCGTACTCCCAGCGGGCGGTGTGCGCCGGGGTGCTTGGGCTCGTGGGGATGGCGTAGGCGTCACCCGGCACGCCGCGCTCGACCTCGCGGCCCAGCGGCGAGGCCTCGTAGCGCGAGCGGGTGTAGGGGAACGCACCCGAGGCGGGGTTCTGCGTCTTCACCAGGCCCGACATCGTGAGCGTGTCCCAGTCGAAGGTGGCCAGGTCCTGCTGGTACGCCCCCCACGTCGCGCCGGTGGGCGTCACCACGGCCCCCTGGGTGCGGATGGCGTCGCGGCCCATCGTGTCGTGGATCATCGCGGTGGCGAGCAGCCCGCTGTCGAGCACCACCTGCTCCTGGTTCAGGCGCCCGCCGCCGTCCAGGTAGCTCAGCTGCACGTCCGGGTCGGTGATGAAGCAGGCTTGATCGAAGGCCACCCCATCCGTCGCGACGAGCGCGAAGTCGCGGGAGGGCGTCTGCGCGCAGAGGTGCGTGAGCGCCAGCCCGCCGTCCGTGATGAGGATGAGCTGCGCGTCCTGCACGAGCACCAGCCACTGCTGCGGGAACGCGGTCACCCGCACCGCGTCACTGCCCGCCACCAGGTAGTAGCGCGCGCGGCTGGCCGCGTCGCTCACGCACCAGGCCTGACCGGACGACACGACGGCGACCGTGGAGCCCGGGGCCAGCGGGAGGCCGGCCAGGGGGAACAGGTTCAGGAACTCCGGGGGCAGCGTGCCCGCGTCGAGCGTCGCCGTGAACGACGAGGCCACGTCCAGCAGCGAGCGCACCGGCGCGGTCGCCACCGTGCCGCCGTTCTCCTGCAGGGCCCAGGTGGCCTGCGACGGCTGCCAGAGCAGCCGGAGCGCCGGCCCCAGCAGCATGCCCACCTGCGAGGTGAGCCGCCCGTCCGGACGCACGCGGACCGACACGCCGAAGCGGTCCTGCTGGCCCTCCGTGGGCTCCGGGAAGCCGGTGTAGTGGATGGCGTCCTGCTGCTGGGAGGCGGCGTGGCGGAGCGCGCCGCCGCTCGTCGTCCACGCGGTCGGCACCTCGCTGGTCCAGGTCCCCGCGAAGACGTCACCGACGTTGAAGCTCTCGTAGACGCCCAGCCCGCGCGGCTTGAGGGTGGTGAGGCCGTTGGGGGCCTGGGCGCTGAAGCTCCCCTGGTTGCCCCGGCGGGAGAGGTACTCGCCCTTCATCAGGATGACGGCCTCGAGCGCGTCCACGGCGAGGTCCGTCTCCTGGAAGTCTCCCTGGACGCGGCGGTGCATCGCGCCGATGTCCAGCACCTGCGCGTCCTCCACCAGCCGCACGGCGTCGTAGACGGAGCCGGTGAAGGTGGCGGCGAGCGGCGAGAAGCGGATGTTGTCGATGCGCAGCTCCTGGCCCCGCGTGTTGCTGAAGCCGAGCGTCAGCGCCTGGGGCGAGGTGTCCGCCGGCAAATCGAACAGCACGTAGAAGTACGTCCACGCGCCGCCCGTGTCGGGAATGGCCACGCTGGCGAGCGGGCCCGACGCGCCGGTGACGTAGCAGCTGGCGCCGCCCGGCCCCGCGTCGAAGCCGGTGGGGGTCTTCAACCAGCAGGACACGATGTAGCGCTGGCCCACGGTCTCCGTCACGTTGAGCGTGCGCTCCAGCGGGGACGCGGCCTGGGTGCCGGCCAGGCCGACCGAGCGCAGGCCGGTGAACGAGTCGCCGGAGGCGATGGCCGCGCTCAGCGTCGCCGCGCTGCCCGCGAGCGTCCAGCCGGTGAGGTCCTCGTAGGACTCGAAGTCCTGATACGCCACCTGGCCCGCGACGACGCTGGCGTTGCCGAAGGTGGCGACGACCAGCTCCTGGGTGGTGTCCAGGAGCTTCGCGTTCGTGAGCCCGTCCTCCGCGATGTACTCCTGGATCTCCCCGCGCAAATCGCGCTGCGTCACCTCCCAGCGCCGCTTCCAGTGGGAAGCGGAGGGCAGGGTGGTGTTGGCCCAGTCCGTCGGGCTCAGCGTGGCGCCGGCATCCAGCGCGAGGAAGTTGCGGAAGGCCGCGGGCGCCAGGTAGGCGCCGACCTGCGTCCAGGTGGTGGCCTCGCTGAGGACGATGGCCCCATCCACGGTGACGGTCCGCTGGGCGCGGGGCGCGAGCAGGTTCACCGCGGGCGTGGCGAACGCGGGGTACTTCTCGTAGGCGTAGACGAAGGACTCGGTGACGGTCTCGTCCGCGCCCGTCGCCGGGTTGTAGTTGGTGCTGACGGACGAGCGCACCTGTCCGTTCGCCTCGTCGTAGAGGGTGGACGTCACGCGGGTGAGGGGCGGCTGCGCGGAGGCGCCCATCGGGTTGACGTCGAAGACGGTGTCCGCCGTCTGCTTCTGGCGGACGTAGGCGCCCAGCAGCTTCCGGGACGCGCCGGTGGCCGCGTCGATGACGGTGCGCACCACCTCCCATTCCCGCACCGTGCGCGCGACCTCGTGGCCCGCGCTGTCGTAGCCGGACACCCGCTTCAAGAGGCCGTTGAGCAGCGAGTACGGCGTGGTCGAGGTGTCACCCTGGGGCGTGAGGCCGTCCTGGTACTCGTAGACGGAGTAGCCCTCCGGGCACGACGTCGTCTGGTTCGTGCCGAGCGCGGCCTTCACCTGGCTGAACTGGCTGGCCAGGCCGTACGGACCGCAGTTGCCCACCGAGCCCGGCAGGTTGTAGTCGAACGCCGCCTGCACCGGCACGCCCAGCCCGTCCCGTGACTCCACCGACGCGACCACGAACGTGGGCACCTGCCCGCCGGTCTGCTGGTTGAGCACGCGGTGCAGGGTGAACGAGTCCGGTTCGTCGAAGGACGCCCCCACGTACGTCATGAAGGCGGAGGGGCCCACCAGGTCCGTCCCCGGGCCGGCGGCGTCGTCAGGCACGTAGACGCGGCCGGTGAGCAGCGTCGCGTCCTGCGCGAGCACGCCGTTCTTCATCAGCCACGCGTAGGACGTCCCGTCCGGCATGCCATACGCGAGGAAGTACGGCGCCTGGTTCGCCACATAGACGGAGTCCAGGGGCAGCTGCTGGTCGAGCAGCACGAGCTCGCCCGTGGGCTGCTGCTCGTAGATGCGATTGCGGACGGTGACGAGCCGCCCGTTGATGCTGGGGGACGCCGGGCCCTGGGTGCCACCCGCGGGGATGAGGGTGACGAACTGGTCGCCGTACGGGTCATAGGTGGCGATGGCGCTCTTGTCGCTGCTCACGCCCACGGCCAGGTCGCCGCCGTAGGCGAAGCGGGCCACGTCCGTGCCTTCGTTGAAGTCGCCAAAGGTGCCGCGCTGCCACTGGTCGCCGTTGAAGCGCAGCAGGTTGCCCACGTTGCCCACCAGGCTGCCGGTGGCGCTGGACTGGAAGATGGGCTCCTTCGTGTCGGCCGGGACGTCCGTGGCCACGATGGCCGGCGGCTGCGGCAGCGGGTTGAAGTCCCGGTCCCACGGGTAGACGCGCACCGTGTAGTCCACCGTGTTGCGGGACTCATCCGCCGCCGTCAGGTACGTGGCGGTGACGAAGGTGCTGGAGAGGCTGAAGGACAGCTTGGGCAGCTCCTCGTTCCAGACGTACTGGGGAATCGAGTCCAGGGGCGCGAGGCTGTCGTTCCAGTCCCGCGTCACCGGATCCAGGTAGTGCAGCGTGAGCGTCAGCGGCATGCCCTGCTGGTACTGGCACACGGTCAGCACGTTCTCGTTGGCGCCGAGCACCCACTGGCCATCCATGGTGGTGGTCAGCAGCAGATCATCCCGCACCCAGCTCCGCTCGCGCGGGTTCCAGGTGTACCGGACGATGTCGGACTGGCCCGCGACGGCGAGCGCCACGAACGCGCGTCCGGTGACGGCCTGGTAGCTGTTGTCCTGGGTGAGGACGTCCGGCGTTTCGAGCGCGACGGCGTCCCAGTCCCCGTAGCGGCCGAAGGCGGGCGTGACGGCCCACGCGACGAGCTGTCCGTTGGTGCCCGCGCCGCCGGTCATCCCGCTGACGAGGAAGAAGTCGTCCTGGAACGACACGTCCAGCGTGGACAGGTCCAGCCCGTAATCCAGCTGCTGGGACAGCGGCTGGGATGCGAGCCACCGCCCGTTCCAGTCGTAGACGCTGACGGTGAGGCGCTGACCGTCCGCCGCGTCGTAGTGGGTGACGACGACGGCGTCCGGGCCGAACCACGCGCGGGGGATGCCCGGCACCCAGTCCGGATCCGTCCGTTGCAGCGTCAGGTCCAGCGCGGTGCCCTGCAGGGGCTGGGCGCTGTAGGCGTACGTCACGGTGCCGCCGCTCGGGAAGGTGAGGCTCTTGAGCGCGCCCCGGTGCACCGGCCCGGACGCGGCTCCGTGCCGGTGTAGTAGTCGAAGCGCATGCCGGGCAGCAGCTTGCCCGCGCCGTTCACGGTGGTGAGGCCGCGCAGGTAGCGCTTGTAGAGCGACGACGACGGGCCCGGCGTTGACGGCGCCGCCAGCTGCTCCACGGAGTACTGCAGGCGCAGCGTGAAGACCTCCACGGGCGTCTGGGCCACGTGCTGGATGACGGTGACGCTGTCCAAAAAGCGCGTCTCGTAGCGGTCCTGGAAGGCCTCCACGTTGGACGTCGGGTTCTGGTGCGGCTTCTGGTACTCCGCGATGGTGGGGGTGTTGAGCTTGTCCGCGTAGTGGAAGTTCACCGTGCGCCCGGAGGGGTCGCGGATGCCCGTCAGGTACGAGGCGCGGCTGTACGTGAGGCCGCCCTGTCCCCCGATGCGGACCTGATCATCCGGGAAGCGTGAATAGGAGAAGACGATCCGGTCGCCCCACGCGTTCTGCACGGAGGCCAGGTTCCAGCTGATGGGGAAGGTGCTCTGGCCGCCCTGGACGCTGCTGTCGGTCCAGTTGCCCTGCGTGCCGCCCCACTTGATGGCCATCCGGAGCGCGTTCGGATCCTCTCCGGCCTGGACGTCCGCGCCGTAGATGCGCACCAGCCCGTCCGTGGTGGTGATGCGCCACACCTGCTGCTGCGGCTGGTAGACGATGCGGGAGAAGTCCTCGTTCTCCGACTCGAACGTCCACTCCGTGGAGGTGCGGTGCGTGAGGAAGAGCTGGCTGCGGGAGCCGTCCGTCGCGGCCAGGTAGTACGCGTCGTCGTACTGCGACACCGAACCCCGGACATCGAGGACGATCATCTCGTAGGGCAGCGACCAGCCCAGGCCCACGATGCCGGTGGGGCTCTCCAGGTTGCGGGTGGACACCTCCACCTGCACCTCGCTGTCGTAGCTCAACAGGACGTCCGCCTTCAGCCCGCCCCGGTTCTCCAGCGTCAGCAGCGGGAGCTGGAAGGACACGTTGCCGCGGAAGAGGTTGACGTTGTCCGTCAGGCCCGCGTCGGAGGCGTTGAGGTTCTGGAAGGTGCGCAGACTCGGGATCGTCGCCTCTTCGGTGACGCCCACGGGGTTGCTGGAGGTTTCGATGCTCATGGTGTGCTCCTTGGCGGGGCGGAAGGGCTCACTGCTGGAAGAGGTAGACGTTCAGCCGGTGCACGCCACCGGGAGCGATGCCGAGCCCGAGACAGCCGATGCCGACCCTCCGGGCGTGCAGGAGGGGCAGCGGGTCGCGGAGCGGAAACGGGTGCAGCGGGAGCACGTCCGTCTGGGTTCGCAGGACGTCCACCGCCTGCTCCAGGGACAGGCCCGCGCTGCGCGTGCACACGTCCGCCTTCGCATCCACGAGCGCGCCGCTGCGCAGCTCGAAGCCGGCGGAGAAGGTCAGCGCCCTGGGAGGCACCGCCCCCCGGACGAGCACGCGCGTGAGGAAGGTGATGAGGGTGGGCGCTTCCAGCAGCGGAAGCTCGAAGGAGGCCAGCGGCGCGGGAGCCTCCAGCCGCCAGTAGAGCTTGGCCCGGGCCCGAGCGGGGCTCTCACCCTCCAGCCCACGCCCAGCAGCCGGCACCCCGGCGCGAGCGTGGACACGAGGCGCAGGACCTCCTCGGGCCGGGGCAGCAGGGCGCGCACCCAGCGGCGCGCCGCGTCCCAGGCGCCCGCGCCCGGAGGAG
>NZ_JBKGHJ010000979.1:0-1419 GCF_046520365.1 Corallococcus sp. 4LFB | reverse complement strand
CGTCCGAGGCCTTCTTCTTCTCCTCGTACTTGAACTTGCCGTAGTCCATGATCTTGCAGACCGGCGGCTTGGCCATCGGGCTGACTTCGACCAGGTCGAGCGACTCCGAGCGGGCCTTTTCCAGCGCCGCCTCGATGGTCATGACCCCGAGCTGCGAGCCATCGGAGCCCACGACACGGACTTCCCGCGCGCGGATGCGGCGGTTGGTTCTCTGGTCCCTGTTGGGACCCCGGCTGCTGTTTCTCTGTTCGCGAATGATGTGAACATCCTCCAAAAAGGGTTGCAGACCCACCACCCGTGAAGATGTGGCGGGCCACTCGATGTGGCAGTCCCCTCCGGCGGAGAAGGCAGGCAGACAAGCCTTCCGCCCCTCGGGGCAGGGAGACGTGCACCGGACTCTATCCGGTTCACGTCCCCCGGGGGCAAGGTAACGCGGGGGCCCCCCCATTCCCATGACCCCTGTTGCCTATGATGCGCCCCATGGCGAAACGGTCCACCGCGTCCGCCCGGGAACGGACAGGATGCCTACCCCCGGGGGTGGTTGCGCTCGGCGCCTCCCTGGTGCTCGGCGGCCTGCCCGCCTGTGGCCCGGCTGCCCCCAGCCCCCCGGGCAGGCCCTCCACACCCGGAGTCCGGGCCTCGTCCAGGGGACGGACGCGCCCGGGGACGGGGCGGCGGTGGCGCTGGTGGCCCGGCGCACGCGCTGCGGAGGCGAGCCCCCGGTGCTCCTCTGCTCGGGCGCCCTCATCGCCCCGGACGTGGTGCTGACGGCGGCGCACTGCCTGGCCGTCTTCGGGGAGGCGGGCCCCTATGAGGTCTTCCTGGGCCCCACGCTGCTCCCGGAGCCGGGGCCCGGAGGGCGGTTCGTGCGGGTCACCCGGGCGGTGGCCCACCCGGACTACGTCCCCGCCACGCACGCCTGGGACGCCGCCCTCCTGCGGCTGGCGGTGCCGGTGACGGACGTCGCGCCCTTCCGGCTCCCCGGTGGGAGCGACGTCCCGGTGGCGCCGGGAGACCCCGTGCGGGCGGTGGGCTACGGGGACACGAAGGACGCGGCCCGGCCCGCGGGCCAGCGGCGCCAGGGGCTGCTCCAGGTGACGGGCGTCACCGCCAGTGCGTTCCAGGCCGGCCCCGCCCCGGCCATGACCTGCGTGGGGGACAGCGGAGGCCCGGTGCTGGCCGGTCCGCCCGGGAACGAGGTGCTCCAGGGCCTCACCGTCAGCGGCGACGTGGCCTGCCGGACGGAGGCGGTCCAGGTGCGGGTGGACGCGCTGGGGGACTTCCTCCGCCCCTTTCTGGAAGAGCCCCCGCCCCCGGCCCCGTCCTCCCCGCTCCCCCTGGACGCCCTCTGCCAGGAGGCCTGCGCCAGCGACGCGGACTGTCCCTCCGGCCTGCTGTGCGTCAGCGCCGGGGACGCCC
>NZ_JBKGHJ010000978.1:0-1421 GCF_046520365.1 Corallococcus sp. 4LFB | reverse complement strand
GGCCCTGCTCGCGGCCGCCTTGGCCGCGCGAGCAGGGCCTGCGCGGCGCGGGGGCTCGCGCCCAGCCGCACGCGGGGGTGGGCGCGGGTGTCGCGCACGAGCTGTACGACGTACTGGAGGATGGAGTCGTCGCACGCGACGCGGGCCGCGCGGTCCTGCAGCTCCGTCAACGTGGCGGCGTCCAGCACGCGGGACACGCCGGGCGGGCGGCCTCGCGCTGGTGGAAGGCACGGAGCAGCGCCGTCTCCGAGTCCCCGTCCGGGTAGCCCACGCGCACGCGCATGAGGAAGCGGTCGAGCTGGGCCTCGGGGAGGGGATAGGTGCCCTCCAGCTCCAGCGGGTTCTGCGTGGCGACGACGAAGAAGTGCGGCGGCAGCGCGTGCGTGACGCCGTCGATGGTGACCTGCCGCTCCTCCATGGCCTCCAGCAGCGCGGCCTGCGTCTTGGGCGGGGTGCGGTTGATCTCATCCGCGACCAGGACCTCCGTGAAGACGGGGCCCTTCATCAGGCGGAAGGCCTGCGACTGCGGCTGGAAGACGTTGGTGCCCAGGATGTCCGCGGGCATCAGGTCCGGCGTGAACTGCACGCGGGAGAAGGACAGGCCCAGGGCCCCCGCCATGCTGCGCGCGGTGAGCGTCTTGGCGACGCCGGGCACGCCCTCCAGCAGCACGTGGCCGCGCGCGAGGAAGGCCGTCACCAGGTCGGCCAGCACACGGGGCTGGCCCACGACGGCCGAGCCCAGCGCGTCGAGGAGGCGGGAGAGGGGCGTGGCGTCGGACATGGTGGCCGGCGACGGTAGCCCGCCTCCCATCCGGCGAGGCAGCGAAATCCTCGGGCCCTAGTCCTGCGGGCGCTTCAGCCCCATCAGGCCGCCCAGCACCGCGATGACGCCGCCGAGGATGCCCAGGAAGCAGCCGATGCTCGGCGACGAGTTCATCATCTCCGAGTTGCCGAGCGGCGACGGCACCAGGGTGGTGTCCGAGGAGAGCTTCAGGAACACCAGCGACCACACGAGCGTCACCACGCTGCAGAACATCTGCGCGCCCCACGGCAGCATGGGGTTCACCCAGGTCATCACCTGCCGCGCCCGCAGGCCCACGAAGACCATGGTCGCGATGGCGAAGAGGAAGGAGATGAACCCCAGGCTGATGAGGCCCAGGAAGTCGCCGTCCGCCGCCGTCTCCTTCCACGGGATGAAGCAGGAGAGCACCACCAGCGTCGCGCCCCAGAACGCGATGCGGTCGCCGCCCTCCAGCTCGCGCAGGAACGAGCGCGCGTCGTCCAGCAGCACCTCCGGATCATCGATGGGAGAGCGGGGGGACTCCAGCTCGCGCGCCTCGCGGGACCAGGGGTCCGCCACCGCGTCGCCGGAGTCGTCGTCCTCCTCGATGGGCGCGGGGGCCGGGGCGCGGCGGGCGGCC
>NZ_JBKGHJ010000977.1:0-1429 GCF_046520365.1 Corallococcus sp. 4LFB | reverse complement strand
TGGCGTGTGCCTCGCCCGCGGAGTTCGTGGCCATGCAGCGCGGGGTGGACATGGCTGCGCTGGTTCAGTCCCTCACTCCCTGGGATGCAGTCCGCCTCGGTGCCCTGGGTCCTTTGGACGAACACGCCTCGGCCGTCCTCAGTCGCAAGCGCGCGGCCTTCCTCGTCACGGCCACCGAGAAGTACGGCGTGCCGTATGCCGAGGTGCTCGCGCTCTTCGTCCTCCACTCGGCCTTCGACGACGAGCTACGCGAGGTGGTGCAACTGCTCGCCCGTGACAAGCAATTGGGCGAGACGCTGGGGGCCATGGCCGCTGTCCGCGAGGAGCTGAAGCGGCGGGGCCTGGCGCTGGAAGGCTTCCCGGAGCGGGGCGAGCAAGGCCGCGATGTGCTGCGCGGGCTGGGGCGCGCGGGCAGGGACATGCTCTCCAGCAGCTTGGTGAGTGGCGAGGCCCGGTACACGGAACTCATGGCCATGCGTGGGCAGATGCCTCCGCCCTACCAGTCCGCCCTCGACGAGGTGGAGAAGGCGTTGATGGAGAGGCACTACTCGCCGGGAAGCGTTTCGGCGGGGGCCTTCGACCACCTCACCTTCGGTGTGCCGGTGGGCTTCTACCACCTGGTGGCCGGCACAGGGCATGGGGCGTACTCGCTGGCGCAGGGCAAGTACGAGCAGGCCACGCGCGAGTTGGCGCCGGCCGCGCTGATGGTGGCGCTGTATGCCGGGGGCAAGGGCGCGCGCGCGCTGGTGGAGTCCAACGCTGGTGGGCGGGCGAGTCTGCGGCGGCTCGCGGCCTCGGAAGTCGAAGCGCTGAAGGCCGTCTTGAAGGAGCTGGAGGAGGAATTCGGCCCCGACGCCATCCGCGAGGGCTTCGCCATCCTGCGGGGCGACAGGAAGCTCGCCTTCGCCGCGCTGACGGAGGGGCGGGCTGGCGTCGTCGCCATCGTTGAGGCCCGCGGAAACCCCGCGAAGGCTCAGGCGTTGCTGATGGAGGCGGCCAGCCGAGAGTCCGCAAAGCCCGTGGTCACAAGGGGCTCGGCAGGGAAGCGGTCCGACAACCTGGACCTCTTCGAGCAGAACGCCGAGGTGTCCGCTGCGGAGGCGCAGGCGGCAAGCCGGGAGACCTCCAAAGCTGCAACGACGAGAGGCGAGGCGAATCGCGAGCCCGCCCGGTCTGCCGCGAGAAGGAAGCAGTTCGACAACCTGGACCTCTTCGCCCGGGACGCCGAGGTAGGCGCAACGGAGTCTGCGAGGGTCAAGCTGTTCCAGGCGGAGTTGGAGGCCTCGGGCCCACGGCTCCCGAAGGACGTGAATCTACTGCGGGAAATGGCTCCGAAGCTGGAGGAGCCACCGCCGGGAGTCGAGAAGGGGGCTCCGCTCTGGCAGGAGTACGTCGCCTACCGCAAGAGGCGGCTGAAGGAGATTCGGGA
>NZ_JBKGHJ010000976.1:0-1437 GCF_046520365.1 Corallococcus sp. 4LFB | reverse complement strand
CGCGCCGCTGCCCCTGTACGCGCCCGCGCGGGCTGCGCGTGCTGGACGGACCGGCCCCTCTACGAGCCCGGGCACCGGGGTGCGCTTCCGCGCGGTGGCCCTGCGCGCGAAGGACCTGTCGCCGCTCGACGGACGGCCGGGGACGTGGAAGGTGACGGACCCCGACGGCGAGGTGGTGCTGGAGGAGCGCGCCCCCGCGGGCCCCTGGGGCGTGGTGGCCGGGGACTTCCCGCTGGACCGGGGCGCGCCCACGGGCACGTGGACGGTCGCGTGGACCAGCGGCGGCGCGTCCGGCTCCGAGTCCTTCACCGTGGAGCCCTTCACGCTGCCGCGCCTGCGGCTGGAGGCGAGGAGCCCCCGGCCGTTCTGGCGCGCCAACGACACGCCGGAGGTGACGGGGCAGGTGTCGTACGCGTCCGGCGCGCCGGTGGCGGACACGGACGTGACGCTGGCGTGGAGCCACGCGGGCGCGTGGCCGCCTCCGACGGAGTGGCTTCGCGGCGAGCTGCCGACGAAGGCGCGCACGGACGCCTCCGGCCGCTTCCGCGTCACGCTGCCGCGCGTGCCCCAGGACCTGCGCGGCCAGGCCACGCTGAGCGCGAGCATCGAGGCGAAGGACGCCACGGGTGAGCCGGTGCGCGGCGCCGTGTCGCTCCTGCTGTCCGAGGACGCGCTGGCCGTGTCCTCCGTGACGGAGCTGGAGGACGGGCTGGTGGCGGGCTTCAGCAACCGCGTCTACCTGCGCGCCACCACCGCGTCCGGCCAGGTGCTGCCGGGCGCGGAGGTGACGGTGACGCGCGCGTGGGACCCTCGCGACCCGGGCGTGAGCGCGGTGGCGGACGAGGACGGCGTGGCCGCCTTCCAGTTGGACCCCGGGCCCGCGGTGAATGTGGTGGTGCCGCCGCTGCCGGTGCGCGTGCAGCCGCGTCCGCCGCCCGTGTCGCTCGCGTCGTCGCGGGACCTGCTGGGCGCGCAGGGGGGACAGGCGTCGCTCGAGGACCAGGCCGCGCTGGAGCGGCTGCTGCCCGCCCTGCATCCCTGCGCGCGCTTCGTCGCGCCGTCCTCCGGCGCCTCCATGGCGGAGTTCGCGGTGCGGGTAGGCGCGTCCGGGCAGGTGCTGGACGTGGCCGGCGCGGACGAAGGGCTGGACGCGTGCATGGCCTCCGTGGTGCGCACGAAGGGGCTGCCGGCGGGCCGGGAGCGGGTGCTCCAGCTGCGCTTCCAGGTGATGGATCCGGGCCTGCCCTCGATGCGGTGGAACACGGAGGTCGCCTCCGGAGACGAGCGGGGCGTGAGCGAGGCGCTGACGGCCGCCGCGCTGGACGCGCGCGCGTGCCTGCCTCCCACGCTGGACCGTGTCGTCGCCGTGCCCGCCGCGCTGACGTGGCGGCGGTGGGCGGACAGGCCGGAGCTGGCGCTGTCCTGGGTGCAGGAGCC
>NZ_JBKGHJ010000975.1:0-1447 GCF_046520365.1 Corallococcus sp. 4LFB | reverse complement strand
GGCTACCTGGGCCAGCCGGGCCTGACGGCGGAGCGCTTCGTGCCGAACCCGTACGGGGCGGCGGGGACGCGGCTGTACCGCACGGGAGACAAGGCGCGGTGGAGGGAGGACGGGACGCTGGAGTACCTGGGCCGGTTGGACTTCCAGGTGAAGGTGCGCGGCTACCGGATTGAGCTGGGCGAAGTGGAAGCGGCGCTGGTGGCGCAGCCTGGAGTCCGCGAGGCCGTGGCGCTGGTGCGCGACGAGGCGACGACGGGCAAGCGGCTGGTGGCGTACGTGGTGGCGCAGCCGGGCCACACCGTGGACGCGGCCTCGCTGCGGAGCGCCCTGAAGCAGCGCATGCCGGAGTACCTGGTGCCTTCCGCGCTGGTGGTGCTGGAATCCCTGCCCCTCAACGCCAACGGCAAGGTGGACCGGCGCGCGCTGCCGGCGCCCGAAGCGGACGGATCGCGGAAGGGACCGTACGAGGCGCCTGGCACGGCCACGGAGGAGGTGCTGGCGGCGCTCTGGGCGCAGGTGCTGGGCGTGGCCCGGGTGGGTGCGCTCGACGACTTCTTCGAGCTGGGCGGTCACTCGCTGCTGGCGACGCAGGTGGTGTCCCGTCTGCGCACGGCCTTCGGGGTGGAGGTGCCGCTGCGGGCCCTCTTCGAGGCGCCGGTGCTGCGGGCGCTGGCGGAGCGGGTGGACGCGGTGGTGCGAGGAGGGCGCGGAGCACAGCCTCCGCCGCTGGTGCCGCGCGGGCACTCGGAGGCAACGCCCTTGTCGTTCGCGCAGCAGCGCCTGTGGTTCCTGGATCAGCTGCAACCGGGCAGCGCCCTCTACAACCTCCCCGCGGCCGTGCGGCTGACGGGGCGGCTGGACGAGCAGGCCCTGCGCAGGACCTTCCAGGAGCTGGTGCGCAGGCACGAATCCCTCCGCACGACCTTCCATTCAGTGGCAGGCGAACCCGTGCAGCACGTGGCGGCCTCGCTGGAGTTGCCGCTCGAAGTGGTGGACCTCCAGTCGCTTGCGCAGGACGCGCGTGAAGCCGCGGTGAAGGGAAGGGTGGCGGCCGCGATCCAGCAGCCGTTCGACCTGAGCCAGGGGCCGCTCCTGCGGACGATGCTGGTGCGGCTCGCGGAGACGGAGCACGTCCTGGTGCTGGTGATGCACCACATCGTCTCCGACGGCTGGTCCATGGGCGTCCTCGTCCGCGAAGTCACCGAGCTGTACACGGCCTACTCGGAGCTGCGTCCGTCGGCGCTGCCGGAGCTGCCCGTGCAGTACGCGGACTACGCCGCGTGGCAGCGGAGCTGGCTGCGAGGCGAGGTGCTGGAAGGCCAGCTCGCGTGGTGGCGCCAGCAGCTGGAGGGCGCACCGCACGCGCTGGAGCTGCCGACGGACCGGCCGCGTCCGGCGGTGCAGCGCTTCCACGGCGCCACGACGATGGCCCGGTGGCCGAAGGAGC
>NZ_JBKGHJ010000974.1:0-1449 GCF_046520365.1 Corallococcus sp. 4LFB | reverse complement strand
GCGCTCCGCGTTCCGCGCCCTGCCGCCCACCACCGAGGCGCGCGGACATCTGCACGCGCTGGCCACGCGGCTGAAGGCACCGGGCGGCGCGGTGGAGGATCCGTGCGTGGAGCCGAGCGACACCGGCTGCGCGCGGTCCGCGCTGACGCCGTTCTTCCGCGCGCTGGACGGGCTCCTGGAGGGCACGGCGAAGACGCCCACGGTCGTCGCCGCGTTCGGCAACTCGCTCATCGCGGGGGACCGCATCGTGGACGTGGTCCGCGACGAGCTGGTGGCGGGCTTCGGCCACGCGGGCCGGGGCGCGCTGCTGGTGGACCGCATGGCACCCTACGGTGGCCGGTCGCGCACGGCCGCCGTGAGCAACGGCTGGCAGCCGCGCACGCTGGGCGAGCTGCGCGCGCCGCCGCACCCGTTCGGCATCACCGGCGTGTACCACGTGGCCACCGAGCACCGGGCCCGGGGCCGCTTCAAGCTGGACGGCGAGCCGCGCGGGACGCTGTGGTGGAAGGACGTGAAGGGCGCGGGCCGCCTCGTCGTGTCCGTGGATGGCACGGTGCTCGCGCGCACGGAGCCGCAGGGGGACGGTGCCAGCCGCACCACGTCCTTCGACCTGCCCGCGGGCGCGAGGTGGCTGGACGTCACCGCGGAGGGCAAGGGCGCCATCGTGCAGGGCGTGGTGCTTCAGCAGGACGCGCCGGGCATCGTGCTGGACATGCTCGGCGTGCCGTCCGCGGATGCCACGCTGTACGCGCGGCTGGAGGAGGACGCGCTGAAGGCGCAGCTCGCGCAGCGCGACCCCAGGCTGCTGCTCTTCTTCCTGGGCGGCAATGAGTCCAAGCGCCTGGAGTGGAAGCGCACGGACCTGCCCACCGTGCGCCGGGACCTGGCCGCGCTCCTGCGCCGCGCCCGCGCCGCCGCGCCCGGCAGCGGGTGCATGGTGGTGGGCCCCTTGGACGCGGTGCGGGACGCCACGCGAAGGGCAAGCCCCTGACGCAGCGGCCGTTCCTGGAGGCCGTCATCCAGGCCGAGCGCGAGGTGGCGCTCGCCGGGGGCTGCGGCTTCTTCAATCTCTACACGGCGATGGGCGGCGCGGGGTCGCTCGCGCGCTTCCATCAGGCGGGGTTCATGCACGAGGACCTGGTGCATCCGCGCGGCCGGGGACTGGACCTGCTGGGACAGCTGGTCGCGGACGCGCTGCTGGCGGGATGGGCGAACGAGGGCGCGGTGCCGGCACCGGCGCTCACGTCCTCGCGTGAGGATGCACCGGTGGGCAGTGCAAGCGGCCAGACCGCGGAGGCGGTGCCATGAAGCGGCTCTTCGTCGCGCTGTGTTTGTTGTTGGAGGCAGGACCCGCGTTCGCGCAGGTGCCCGCCGCGAAGCCGGCGCCCGTGGCGCGGGCGGCTGCCGCATCCGCTGAGACGCCGGCGCCCGTGGAGAGTGCTCCCGCCG
>NZ_JBKGHJ010000973.1:0-1452 GCF_046520365.1 Corallococcus sp. 4LFB | reverse complement strand
CCCGGCCTGGAGGTGCTGGAGGCCCAGGCGCGCGTCGCCCAGCGTGCCGGAGACGTAGAGCGCGTCCCCGGGCCTGCCGCCCGCGCGGGTGAGGGGCGCGTGGGACAGCTCCCCGGTGACGGTGAGGGTGACGGACACCTCGCGCGCGGAGGTGAAGTTGCCGCCCACGAGCATGATGCGGTGCTCCTTCGCGAGCGCGGCCATGCCCCGGCCCAGCGCGGACAGCTCGCGGGCGGGGAAGTCCCTGGGCAGCGCGAGCGCGCAGACGAACCAGCGCGGCGTGGCGCCCATGGCGGCCAGGTCCGACAGGTTCACCGCGAGCGCCTTGTGGCCGATGTCCGCGGCGGAGAACGTGGCGCGGGTGAAGTGCACGTCCTCCACCACGGCGTCGGTGGTGACGCACAGCGCGCCCTTCATGGGGGCGAGCACGGCGCAGTCGTCCCCCGGCCCCACCGGCACCCGCGGGCGCGGGAAGCAGGCGAGGAAGCGTTGGATGAGGTCGAACTCGCCGGGCATGGAGGGAGAGAGAGACCACGCCCGCGCCCGGTGACGCAATGCTGGCCAGCGAACCGGCGGGCGGGAGCGCGCCCCATTGCGTTGACGGTGCCGGACCGTGCAGGCATAGGACTGGGGGTGCCCTCTTCCGCCCCCCCCATGGACCTGCGCCGCCGGCTGGTGACGGAAGCGCTGGGGTGCGCGCTGGTGGTGGTGGCGCTGGAGGGGTCGCACCACGTCGCGGAGCACCTGGGCGCGAGCGCCACCGAGGGACGCCTCTTCATGTCCCTGTCGTGCGGCGCGGTGCTGGCGTGCCTCTTGTGGGTGCTCCGGCCGCTGTCGGGCGCGCACCTGAACCCCGCGCTCACCTTCGCGGACGCGCTGGGGGACCGGACGCCCTGGCGCGAGGTGCCGCTGTACGCGCTGGCGCAGCTGTCCGGCAGCCTGGTGGGGCGGCTCGTGGCGCACCGCATGTGCAACGAACCGCTGCTGCTCACCTCGAAGCTGCCCGCGGCGGACGGGGCCCGGTTCCTCACGGAGATGGTGGCGACGTTCGGGTTGCTGGTGGTGGTGCGCGGCTGCGTGCGCACGCGGCCGTCGGCGACGCCGCTGGCCATCGCGGGGTACGTGGCCGCGACGGTGTGGTTCACGGACTCGCGCTCGCTGGCGAACCCGGCGCTGGTGCTGGCGCGCGCGGCCAGTGCCCACAGGGGCGTGATGAGCCCGTGGGAGGTGGAGTCCTTCATCGCGGCGCAGCTGCTGGGCGCGGCGCTGGCGGTGTTCCTCTTCCGGTGGCTGCTGGGCGGCACGCCCCGGCCCGTGGCCACGGCCGTGGAGACCGTCGTCTTCGAGTGCGCGGAGGCAGGGCCCGCGCACCTGGCCGCCGCCCTCTTCAACACGCTGGCGCACCCGGACCGGGCCCGCGCGGTGGTGTCGCCGCCGCCGGGCTCGGGGCTG
>NZ_JBKGHJ010000972.1:0-1456 GCF_046520365.1 Corallococcus sp. 4LFB | reverse complement strand
GTCCCCTCTTCGTACAGGTCCGTGCTGTACTCCCACAGCCCCGTCAGCCCCTCCGCTCCCTCCGTGAAGGAGACGATGAGATCCAGCTTCGCGGTGCCGGTCTCGAAGTCGACGCCTCGCAGGCTCAGTCCCGGCAGGCGCAGCTCCGGCACTGGCGCGTTCTGGAGCAACAGCTTCACCTGGAAGAGCGGCGCGTGGCCCAGGCTGCGCTCCGGGTTGATCGCCTCCACCAGCTTCTCGAAGGGCACGTGCTGGTGCGCATAGCCGGAGAGCGTCGTCTCACGCACCTGCGCCAGCAGCTCCCGGAAGCTCGCGCCCTTCTCCACCCGCGTGCGGAGCACGAGCTGGTTGATGAAGAAGCCGATGAGCCCCTCCACCTCGCGGTGATCGCGCCCGGCGACGTCCGTGCCAATGACGATGTCTTCCCGGCCCGCCACGTGGGACAGCAAGGCATTGAAGGCCGCCAGCAGCACCATGAACGGCGTGACGCCCTCGCTCCGGGCCAGGCGCCGGACTCCTTCCTGGAGCTCCAGGGGCATGCGCTGCACCCGGTGCGTGCCCCCGTGGCTCTGCACCCCTGGACGCGGATGATCCGCCGGCAGCTCCAGCAGCGCCGGTGCCCCGTCCAGTCGCGTCTTCCACCAGCCCAGCTCCGACGCCAGGCGCTCCTCGTTCAGCCAGTTCCGCTGCCACGCGGCATAGTCCGCGTACTGCACCGCCAGCTCCGGCAACGAAGGCTGCTCGCCCGCGAGGTACGCCGGATAGAGTTCCCCAAGCTCCCGCAGCAGGATCCCCGTGGACCACGCGTCGGAGACGATGTGATGCATCGTCAGCAGCAGCACGTGCTCCGTCCCTCCGAGCTTCAACAACACCGCGCGGACCAGGGGACCCTGCGAAAGGTCGAACGGCTTCCGCGCTTCCTCCTCCGCCAGACACAGCACTTCCGCGTGACGCCTGGACTCGTCCAGCGCGGTCAGTTCGCGCACGTCCAGGGAAAGGCGTCCCTCGGCGTGGATCTCCTGCACGGGCGTCTGCCGCGACACGGGGAACGTGGTGCGCAGCACTTCGTGCCGGCGGAGGATCTCCGCGAAGCACCGCTCCAGCACGCCGACGTCGAGCGCGCCCGACAGCCGGACCGCCGCGGGCACGTTGTAGAGCGGGCTGCCCGGCTCCAGCTGGTCCAGGAACCACAGCCGCTGCTGCGCGAACGACAGCGGCAGCGCTCCGTCGCGGCTCACGGACGACACCGGCGGCATCGCCGACGCGCCTTCGCTTCGTGCTCGGAGCCCTTCCACCCGGGCCGCGAGCAGCGCGACCGTGGGCGCATCGAAGATCTGCTGGAGCGGCAGCTCCACGCCGAACAGTTCGCGGAGCCGTGAGACCACCTGGGTGCCAATAAGCGAGTGGCCGCCGAGGTCGAAGAAGTTGTCGTGCAGCCCGACGCGCTCCACCTTCA
>NZ_JBKGHJ010000971.1:0-1458 GCF_046520365.1 Corallococcus sp. 4LFB | reverse complement strand
GCCCGCGAACACGGAGCGGCGCTCGCGCAGCAGGGCCTGGAGCATGCGCTGGATGACTCGCGGGTGAGCTCCGTGAGCCGCTGCACCTCGCCCAGGTCGTCCGCGCCTCCGGGGGCAGGCCTCCATGGACAGCGGCTCGCCGAAGCGGATGGTCCGACTTGGCGGGCAGCGGCCGGGCGCGGTGAGCGGCAGCGACGGGAACCCGAGGAAGCCTCCGGGGAGGTGGCCCAGCAGCGGGGACGTCTCCTCCGCGCCGACGATGGCCACCGGGACGATGGGCGCGCCCGTGCGCAGGGCCAGCTTCACGAAGCCGCCGCGGCCGAAGCGCTTGAGGCGGTAGCGCTCCGCGAACGGCTTGCTCGCGCCCTGGTAGCCCTCCGGGAAGACGACGAGCGGCCGGCGTTCGTCGAGCAGCCGCAGCGCGTTCTCCGGCGAGGCGCGCACGGCGCCCAGGCGGTTGAAGAGGGTGCCGAGCATGGGCGCGTGGAAGACCTGATCCTCCACGAGCCAGCGGGGCTCGAGCAGGTCCGGGCGCTCCCGCAGGAGCGCCTGCGCCATCACGAGCCCGTCGTAGGGCAGGGCGCCGGAGTGGTTGGCGACGAGGATGGCGGCGCCGCGCGGCACGTGATCCACGCCCTCCACGGAGACGCGCCAGTACTGCTCGTAGAGGAAGTCCAGGACGGGCTGGAGGTTCTCCACCAGCCCCGCGTCCTTGCCGTAGTCATCCAGCCGGCTGCCGCCGCCGGTACCCAGGCTGGTGCGCACGGCCTCCATCAGGCCGTGCATGGCGCCCACGGCGCGGCCCAGGCCATCGCTCGCGAGCGCCTGGCCGGCGATCTCCTTCGCCAGGGAGAACATGCCCGCCGCGCGGCCCGCGAAGCCCACGGCCGGCGCGGGTTCCTCCGGACGGTCGAAGGCCGTCGGGTCGCGTCCCGGGGCCTCCTGGAAGGGCTCTTCCCCAGGGTCGCTCACGAGCGACAGCGGCCGGCGGCTGGGGGGCAGCTCGTCGTTGGACTCGTCGGGCAGCTCCACCTCCGGATCCACGTCCGTCGGAGCCGCGCCCTCGATGATGGACACGGAGATGTGCACGCCGTTCTCCTCGACGCGCTCCACGCCGCTGATGAAGTCATCGTCGGCGGCGGAGTCTTCCGGCGCGGCCATGCCTTCCGGGTCACGGCTCCAAGCGTCCGCGGTCCAGACCTCCTCGGTGATCCCGGCAGGGGGCACGTCCTTCGGGTCGCGTTGCCAGGCGTCGGCGGTCCAGACCTCGTCGGTCCCTTCGTCGCCCTCGGCGGCGGACAGGGCGCGCTCCTCGGGGCTGGTGACGTGGCGGTCCAGCACCTCGTCCACGGCGACGCCCGCGGTGGCCTCGGCCACCTGGGTCGCGACGGCGGTGGCGAGCTCCGCTCGGGGCGCTGCCGTCGCCGGCGTCCAGGACCTGCCGCACGGCGGACTCGG
>NZ_JBKGHJ010000970.1:0-1464 GCF_046520365.1 Corallococcus sp. 4LFB | reverse complement strand
CATCCGCAGCGCCGCCTCGATCTCGCCGAGCTCCACCCAGCCGCCGGCGATGCGCATCCGTCGCGGCGGCTCCAGGACCTCCAGGGCGCCGTCGGCGCGCCGGCGTGCCAGCTCACCCGTGCGGTAGAGCCGCTCGCCCTCCACGAAGGGGGATGGCAGGAAGTCTCGTGCCGTGGAGTCCGGCCGTGCCGCGTAGCCGCGCGCCCATTCGGCACCGCTCACGTACAGCTCGCCATACACGCCCGGCGGCAGCGGCATCAGCCGCCGGTCCAGGACGTAGGCGCGCAGCCCCGGCGCGGTCAGGCCGATCAGCGCACCCCGGGCGTCTGGCGGCAGTCTGACCATGCCGTACACGCTCACGTCCTCCGGCGCGGCCGCCTCCGCTGATTCCTCCCCCGGCGCGAGCAGCAGCCGGGCGCCAGCGGCGAGCGGTCGCAGCAGGCTCTGCACGGACGGCTCGAAGCCGAAGGCCTCTGGGGGTGGCTCCCCTGCGGCGCCAGGGGGCCGCGCCATCATCATGGCCACCTGGTTCGCCAGCCCGCGGTGCGTGAGCATCAGCAGGCGGGCCACGGCGGACGCATCCCAGGTGACGGTCAGGCACGCGAGCTGGCCGGGGTGCGCCACCCTGTCCACGGGCGTATCCGGCAGGGCCGCGATGCGCTCCGCCAGCCCGGTCAGGTCCAGCGCGGGGCAGCCGTCTCGCGCCAGCGCATCGGCGTAGCCGTCCGTGCCGAGCACGAGCGCCGCCGCGCCCTGGGCAAGCAGCTCACCCAGGCGCTCGGGTGGATGGGCAGGGTCCAGCGGAAGGCAGGCCAGGCCCGCCTTCAGGATGCCCAGGCAGGCCGCGAGCGTTGCCGGCGACCGCTGCATCACCAGGCCCACCGCGCTTTCGGGTGCGAGGCCCAGCGTGCCCAGGTATCGGGCCAGCCGGTTCGACCACGCGTCCAGCGCGCCGTAGCCCAGGGATTCGTCGTCCCAGACCAGGGCGATGGCGTCCGGGGCATGCCGTGCCTGCCGCGCGACCTGCCGGTGCAGACAGTCGGCTTCCGGTCCGGACGCGGTGGCGTTCCACTCGACCAGCAGTTGGTGCCGCTCCGCATCGCCCAGCAGCGCGAAGCCGGACAACGCCTGGTCTGGCTCGGCCACGGCCGCCGCGAGCAGCGCGACGTAGTGCGTGCCGAAGCGCTCGATGGTCGTGCGGTCGAAGAGGTCCGTAGCGTATTCGAACTGGCAGACGACGTCGTCGTCATGCCCATGCAGTCGCAGCATCAGCTCGAACCGCGCGCTCACCTCGTCACTCTCCAGGACCTCGGTGCGCAGGCCCGGCAGGTTCACGAAGCCCTGCGGGTCCTCGGTGAGGAAGGAGTTGATCATCACCTGGAAGAGGGGAGGGCGGGAGAGGTCGCGCACGGGGTTGAGCTGCTCGACGAGCTTCTCGAAGGGCAGGTCCTGGTGCGCGTAGGC